>NZ_JADEWC010000001.1 GCF_015207825.1 Cyanobacterium stanieri LEGE 03274 | reverse complement strand
GGGTTAGGGGGTGTGTCTGGGGCGGTTTGGATTAAGTCTGTTTCGGGATCAAAAATTATGGTAGAGGCTCGATAGTTTGGTGGAGATGTGGGGTTTAAAATAGTCGATGGACTTTGGGCGATGATGGTGGGAGGCATTCCCCAAGCGATGGTAATGCTATAGTTTCCAATGGTGATGACATCGCCGTTATGGAGGGGTTGAGACTCTTGGTAAATTCTTTGGTTGTTGATTAGACTGCCGTTACTGCTTTTGTCTTCGATGATGATTTGTTGGTTGGATTCTTTGATAATGGCGTGAAAGCGAGAGATTAAGTTTTCGGAGTCTAGGAGGGTGATGGGGGTAGATGGTAGATGGTCTATGATGGTGGGTAGTTGGCTTTGATCTCTGCCGATGACGATAGGTAGGGTGAATGATTGTTCTTCTTGTTCTTCGGTGATGGGGTTTTGGGTTATAAGTTGGATTTCCATGGTAGGGGGTTGATTGATGATTACCTATGATTTAAGGGTTGTTCCTGTGAAGACTACGTAACCGCAATAGGGACAGTTTAGGCCTTCGTATTCTGGTGGAAGAATGTGTTTTTTTTGACCTGAACATTTAACAATATATTCTCCGGTGCGATCGGGTAGTTCAATGTTTCTGACGACAAGGGTAATTTTGCCTAATTTTATAACTGTTTTTTTATGAATTTCTAAGATGTCATGAATTATTTTTTTTCCATTAATAATAATAGGGTTGGGTTGCTTTGGTGGTTGACGATTTTTGGTTAAGTTTTGGGCAAACAATTTATTTTTTTCTTGATCATAAAATATTTCTAGGTGAGTTTTAGAAACAGTTTTTATAATCGTAGGGTCTGAGTGTTTTAAGATGATGTCACATTCTTTTTCTTCTCCTCTACCAATGATTATTCTTTGGGGTCTTAGGGTATAGTCGTTTTCTGTGATGGTACGGGTATGAATTTCCCTATTTTCTTGCCATGCGAGGGTGACACTATACATGATTGTTGTATTTTGATTTTTAATGGTATCTTTATTTTATAAAAATTATATGTAAGCAAATATTACTATTATTAATAGTTAAGAAAGATTATGTTTTGTTAATATCTTTTTAATTATTTTTCTTGGATTACAGCTCTAGGTTCTAAAATCGGATTACGGATTACCGTAATTTTAGGCTCTGGAAAAAAAAATTTCTTTTATCTATTATGAAGGTGAAAATATTTTAGGAATAATTTACAGTTATGGAAAATAGAGAACTAAAACAAGGGCAAATGGAAGCTACCTTAAAAGAGTGGGGAGCAAAGTTAGATTCTTTAAAGGCTGAAGCTGATAAGGCGGGAGAAGATGCACAGGCAGATTTACAAAAAAGAATCGACTATTTAGAGGGTAAAAAAGCCGAAATGCAGGAAAATCTTAATAAGTTAAAGTCTTCTAGTGATGAGGCTTGGGATACTGTGGTTAAAGGTTTTCAAGGTGCTTGGGAGGATTTAGGAAAGTCTTTTGAGGAGGCTGCGTCTAAGTTTAATAAGTAAGTTTTATATCAAGTATCTTCACAAATCCATCGTGTAATGAATTACACGGCTAAGGGTAGTTCTTTTAATCAATTTAACTAAGATATTGATATTGGTAATTTGTAATATTAAGTTCGGATAATTCGTTACAAATAGATTGTACCTTCGCAGTTACCCCACCGTGTAATGAATTACGCGACTAATGGTAGTTCGTTCAATAAATTGAACTAAGATATTAATACTGCTAATTTGTAAGTGATCAAGGGGACTTGATATAAGTTATTAAGCGGACTCGATATTAATTACAATTTGAGCGAACAAAGTAACTTAAAACTTGTTAACAAGTTCTTGGTTATTGAGTGATTAGGTTATATTGTTGAAAGGTTTTTGTCACTTTTTCAATTAATTCTTGAGTGGGAGGTTCGGTATTCTTCAGTTTATAATCGAAGCCTAGTTGTTCCCATTTATATTCTCCCATTTTATGAAATGGTAAGACTTCTACTTTTTCGACGTTGGGAAGTTGAGAGACAAATTTGGCTAATCCTAGGACATTGTCTTGGGCATCGGTTAATCCTGGTACTAAAACAAACCGAATCCACGTGGGTTTATGGATTTTAGCTAGGTATTTGGCGAAGTTAAGGGTTGGTTCGATGGATACACTGGTTACGGTGCGATAGGTGTCGGGATTAAAGGATTTTATATCTAATAATACTAAGTCGGTGTGTTGGAGAACGGGTTTAGCTGCGTTGAGGGTGACATAACCAGAGGTATCGAGGGTGGTATGGATACCTATTTTGTGACATTCTTCAAAGATGGATTGAACAAATTCGGGTTGCATGAGTGGCTCTCCTCCTGTGACGGTGACACCTCCTCCTGAGTATTGGAAATAGGAACGATATTTTTTGATTTGGGTGATTAATTCTTGGGTGGTAATTTTTTTGCCGTCTTCGGGGTGTCGGCAGTCGGGGTTATGGCAGTATAGGCAACGGAGGGGGCAACCTTGGGTAAAGATAACGAAACGAATACCAGGCCCGTCAACGGTGCCACAACTTTCGAGGGAATGGATTAAGCCTTCTGTCATGATGATTGACAATTATTAAGGTTGCCCTTAACAATTTAGTTAGGGTTTGCTAGTTTTATTATAAAAATTTTTGGGGATGGAGTTAATAAAAGATTTAGGGGAACATGAGTTATTAAGGCGGTTAAGAAAATATTGTCATCCTAATTTGGTGGGGGATGATGGGGCAGTTTTTAAGGTGTCGGAGGGAATGGAGTTGGTGGTTAGTAGTGATATGTTGGTGGAGAATGTCCATTTTAGCGATCGCACCACACCCCCTTACATGGTAGGTTGGCGTAGTGTGGCGGCTAATTTGTCTGATTTAGCGGCTATGGGGGCTTATCCTTTGGGAATTACCGTGGCTCTTTCTCTTTCTCCTCAAACTCCTTGGGATTGGTTAGAATCTCTTTATCAGGGGATGAAGGATTGTTTAGATCGATTTGATACGTTTATTATAGGGGGTGATTTAACTGGGGGGAAGGTAAGTGCGATCACGGAGTGGCGCTGTGCGATCGCCATTACGGCTTTAGGAGAAGTAAAAGCAAACCAAAAAATTCTGAGAAATACCGCTCAAACAGGGGATGTGATTGTAACCACTGGAAATCATGGACTTTCAAGGGCAGGTTTAGAAATTCTTTTGTATCCTGAAAAATATCAAGATTTGCAAGAAAATATCAAACAAAAATTAATCCTTGCTCACCAAAAACCTCAACCCCGTCTTGATGTCATTCCCCGACTCCATCCATATGCCCCCATAACGGGGATGGATAGTAGCGATGGGTTAGCCGATGCCATTATACAAATTTGTCAACAGAGCAATAAGGGTGCGAGAATATACTTAGATAAAATTGCCCCTTGTGCCGAAATTCTCCATATTACTGATGATGCCACTGCTCTTAAGTGGACATTATTTGGGGGAGAAGATTTTGAATTGGTGTTGTGTTTATCCCCAGAAAAAGCCGAAAAATTAATTAAGGGCGATCGCCCCCTAATAAAAAGAATAGGTGAAATTACTGAAGAAAAACCAATTATTTTGATCGACAATAGTAACCCTGATTCCGAAGTTTTATTAGATAGTAACGAAATATTTAACCATTTTTAGGTATAATAAACCGTAAGGCTCAGATTCTTTAATTGATCTACTCTTCTTAATTATTCATCATCGATCAAATCATGATTAAAATCTTAGTAGTTGATGACAGTCATGCTCCCCGAGAGGTGATTTGTGATACACTCAAACAATTTAATATTCAAGTAGCAGAAGCAACCAACGGGGTAGAGGCGATCGAAGTATTAAAAGCCGAAAAATTTAACCTTGTTATCACCGACGTAGTCATGCCCGAAATGAACGGCTACGAACTATGTAGATGGATTAAAGAAAATCCCAGCACCAAAAAAGTTCCCGTCATCTTTTGCTCCACAAAAAACCAAGACTTTGACATTCACTGGGCCCAAAAACAAGGAGGAGATGCCTACATCGTCAAAGAAGAATTTATTAAAGATAAAATGCAACTCCTCAAAACTATCAAATACCTATTAAAACAAGTAAAATAAAAACCAATAAACTCTACAGACAAGATAAGCAAAGAATAATGAGCCAAAAAGGTATAATCGTAATAGGTGGTGGTTTAGCAGGAACAGAAGCCACATGGCAAATAGCCCAAGCAGGGATTCCCGTCACCCTCTACGAAATGCGCCCTGTCAAACATAGCCCAGCGCACCATAGCCAACATCTAGCCGAATTAGTCTGTAGTAATTCCTTTGGGGCAGATGCCACCGACAGAGCCGCAGGACTACTCCACGAAGAATTACGCCGTCTTAACTCCATCATTATCCACACCGCCGATAAACATAAAGTTCCCGCAGGAGGGGCATTAGCAGTGGATAGAGGGGTATTTAGCCAAGATTTGACCCAAACCCTCGACAATCACCCCCTAATCACCCTTAAACGGGAGGAAATCACATCAATACCCCCCGATACCATCGTAGTTTTAGCCACAGGCCCCCTAACCACCGAAAGTTTAGCTACCGAATTACAAGGCTTAACGGGCATGGAATATATGAGCTTTTTTGATGCGGCCAGCCCTATCATCGTCGGTGAATCCATTAATCAAGACATCGCCTTTCTTGCCTCCCGTTACGACAAAGGAGAAGCGGCTTATCTCAACTGCCCCATGAATAAAGAACAGTATATCAACTTTTGGCAAGAATTATGTAACGCTGAACAAGCCGAATTAAAAGACTTTGATAGGGAAAGCTCAAACTTTTTTGAAGGTTGTTTACCCATCGAAGAATTAGCCCAAAGAGGGGAGGAAACCATGAGATATGGCCCCCTAAAACCCATTGGCTTATTTGATTCCCGTCTTGGTGACTTTCGGGAAAACAAAGATAAACGCCCCTATGCCGTGGTACAACTACGACAAGAAGACAAAGCAGGGCAACTGTGGAATATGGTAGGTTTTCAAACTAACCTTCGTTGGGGTGAACAAAAAAGGGTATTTCGCCTTATCCCTGGGTTAGAAAACGCCGAATTTGTACGCATGGGAGTAATGCACAAAAACACCTTCCTTAACGCCCCTCAACTGCTCCATGCTAGTTTACAATTTAAAACCAGATCAACCCTTTTTGCCGCAGGACAACTCATTGGCACGGAAGGTTATACTGCCGCCTGTGCAGGGGGATGGTTAGCCGGTACAAACGCTGCTAGGGCATATAAAAATCAAGAACCTTTAGTATTATCCCCCTATACCATGATGGGTGCATTGTTTGATTTTATCAGCTCTGCGGATGCTAAACACTTTCAGCCGATGCCCCCTAATTTTGGTATTTTACCCACCTTTGAGAAAAAAATCAAAAATAAACGGGAACGTTATCAAGCCTATGGAGAAAGGGCTTTAAATATGGTTGATTCTCTATTAACTAAGGTTTAAGATTACTTCCCATGAAGTTAACCTATGATTTGATTTTAATTGGTGGTAGTTTAGAGGCTATTTGGGGGGCTAAATATGCTGTCAATATAGGGGCAAGAGTTGCTCTAATTATTGATGTCGATTTTGATACAGAAGAAGGTCAAAAATATTTATTTCAACAGTTACAAAGTCAGCTTTTATCCCCTAATAGTTTTCATAATAGGCAAGATATTCTTGAAGAAAAAAAGCTATTAATTGAAAGTAAATTATTACCTGAGTTGGAAGGTTTAGAAGTTGACGTTATTTTTTCTGATTTTGAGTTTGTTTTAGAAAATAATCAAACTGCTATTAAAACAAAACAAGATATTTTAATGGCTAATGGTTATATTATTACCTCTCCTTTATATAATTATCAGCATCCTGATTGGTTGGGAATAGAAGATATTAATTATTTAACGGGTTACGATATTTTTCAATTATGCGATATAGATTCATTACCTAATAATTTGGTGGTGATTGGTGATGACGAAGTAGCTATTAACATTTGTGGTTTATTGAGTCGTTATCAAAAAAAAGTGACTTTATTAACAACACAAAAACATATTTTGCCTTGGGAAGATGAAGATATTACTTTTTTGATTCAATGTGAGTTAGAAAGCATAGGCGTTAATGTATTAAGTGATTATCAAGTTAATCAGGTTAAGTCTATTAACAATAGTAAATGGATTCAGGCAGGAAACACAGCCATAGAAGGTGAAGAAATTATTATTAGTAATGATTTTTTGGAAAGGAAATTTAATTTTAAGTTGATCACATTACAGGATAAAAAATTTATAAAAGTTGATAAATTACATAATAGTATTATTGTTAATAGTAAGTTGCAAACTAGCTATAATAAAATTTATAGTGTAGGTAATATTTTGGGAGGATATGGTTGTTTAAATATTGTCAAGGAAGAATTACGGATTGCCATTGATAATATTTTATTTTTGAAGATTCATCAGATAAATTATGATGTAATTCCCTATAATCTTAATGTCAGTAAAGGAATTTTTAGGGTTGGTTATAATGAATCTCAAGTAAAAAGTCTATATGGAGATAGTTGGGATAGTTTTATTATTAATGATAGCTTTTTATCGCCTTTTGATTTAGAAAGAAAGGCGTTTTTTGTTAAGTTAATTGTTAGTAAAAATCGCAAATTTTTAGGATGTCATTGTTGGGGATATAAAGCAGAATTGTTGGTTAATATAGTTGCTATGTTAATCAAAAAAGATAGTAGTATTGATTTTTTATTTAAGATGTCTATTAGTGATGATTTTATTAAGGATATTATTAATCGGTTAGAGCAGAAAATTATGAAAAAATATCATCCTTTAAAGTGTAGTTTGTTAGAAACTTGGTTTATCTGGCATAGATAGAAATATTTATAAGATTTATCATTACCTACCGTGTAATTTATTACACGGCGAATAGTTATTGTTCGATAAATTGAACTAACGAAGTATATTATCTATAACTTATTGCAAACCTATTGCAAATATTGCTCTAAGTCTTCAATTAAACGGGTTAATTCTGCTTCAGATGTTATCCTTAAACGCTCATCTCTGATGGTAATTAAAACTTTGGCGGCGAAGGGGCTGGGGTAAATATTGGGGTTACAAAAAACTTCTAAAAACACTTCCCCTGTGTGTTGATATTCCATGGGTTTTTTAGCACTGGGTTTTGTACTGGCTTGGGGGTTATCTTTTAAACTCTGTATTAGTAGATTGATTTCTTGTCTAAGTTTTTGGGCGGCGTCTTGGCTAAAGTTGAAGGAAACTGAGCCTTGGTTGAGGTTAATGGTAAACTGGTTCATGAGATTTTTTGTGTTACTTCTAGGATTTTACATTGACAGGCATACTTTATCTAGTGGCAACTCCCATCGGTAATCTTGAGGATATGACTTTTCGGGGGTTAAAGGTGTTGGAATCGGTTGATTTGATTGGGGCGGAGGATACTCGCCATACGGGTAAGTTATTACATCATTTTCAGGTGAAGACTCCTATGGTTAGTTATCATCAGCATAATTTTCAAAGTCGGGTGGCGGAGTTTATTCCTCGACTTAAGGGGGGGGAGAGTATTGCTTTGGTGACGGATGCTGGAACTCCTGCAATTTCTGATCCGGGCTACAATATGGTTAGGGCTTGTATTGAGGAAAATATACAAGTTGTACCTATTCCAGGGGCAAATGCTGGTATTAGTGGTTTAATTGCTTCTGGTTTATCTACGGAAAGATTTGTTTTTGAAGGTTTTTTGCCTACGAAGAAGAAGTTACGGGATGGTTTGTTGTCGGAGTTAGGGGGGGAAAAACGTACGTTAATTTTTTATGAATCTCCCCATCGATTGAGGCGCACTTTGGAGGATTTCTTAGGGGTGTTTGGGGCTTTACGACAAATTACCCTTGCACGGGAGTTGACTAAGCTACATGAGGATTTTTGGCGGGGTACGGTGGAAGGTGCGATCGCACTTTACCAAGAAAAAGAACCGAGGGGAGAATATACTATTATCGTGGCGGGAAATGAGAATCAAGAATCTGAGCAACTATCGCAGGAAGAAATTAAAGACAAGCTCAGAAAATTAATAAATGAAGGCATCAGCAAAAGTGAAGCAAGTAAGCAACTGGCGAAATTAACTAACTTATCTCGCAGCGAAATTTATCGTCTATCAGTGGAGATAAATTATTAGTATTTTTGCACCCCCACCGTGTAATGAATTACACGGCTAAGGATGGTTCGTTCAATAAATTGAACTAAGATATTGATATTACTAATTTGTAAGTGATCAAGCAGACTTTATATAAGTCATTGAGCGTACTTATCATAAATTCCACTTTATTGCTAATAATTCTAGTTAGTCATGACCTACTTATGGATGAACAATGGTTATTCTGTAAAGTATCCATAATTACTAAATTAAATTAAGAATGAACTTCTGTGAAGTTTTTTGTCAAAAAAAGTTATCATTATCATAATAATTCCTAAAATTAAGATTAAATAAGTATCATTTCATTCACAAATTAAAAGCGACAATAAGATATTGTTACACTTAGTAAAGAAACTTAAAAAAAATCAATATTAATATTATGGCTCGGACAGGAGTATTATTGTTAAATTTAGGTGGACCAGAAAAGCTAGAGGATGTACGTCCCTTCCTTTACAATCTATTTTCTGATCCCGAAATTATCCGCCTACCATCTCCCCTCTTACAAAAACCCCTTGCATGGTTGATTTCTACCCTCAGAAGTAAAAAATCAGAGGAAAATTATAAGGAAATTGGGGGAGGTTCACCATTACTACAAATTACAGAAGCTCAAGCTCAGGCTTTACAAAGTAAGTTACAAGAGCAAGGAGAAGATATTAAAGTATATGTGGGCATGAGATATTGGCATCCTTTCACCGAGGAGGCGATCGCCCAAATCAAAGCCGATAACGTGCAAAAATTAGTTATCCTACCCCTTTATCCCCATTTTTCCATCAGTACCAGCGGTTCTAGCTTCCGAGTATTAGAGGAAATGTGGGCCACAGATAGAGAACTACAAAACATTGAATATACCCTCGTTCCTTCATGGTACGATCATCAGAATTATCTAGCTTCCATGACAGATTTAATTAAACAGGAGCTAGAACAGTTTGAAAATCCTGATCATGTTCATATTTTCTTTAGCGCCCATGGAGTGCCTAAAAGCTACGTAACTGAAGCAGGAGATCCCTACCAAGAAGAAATTGAACGGTGTACAGAGTTAATTATGGCTAACTTAAACACCAATAATCCCTATACTTTAGCTTATCAAAGTAAAGTAGGACCAGTAGAATGGCTTAAGCCCTACACCGAAGATGCTTTAATGGAATTAGGGCAACAACAAATTCAAGATTTATTGGTAGTCCCCATCAGCTTCGTATCTGAGCATATCGAAACATTACAAGAAATTGATCTTGAATATCGAGAAGTGGCAGAAGAAGCAGGAATCAGCAATTTTAAAAGAGTACCTGCCCCCAACACTCACCCCGAATTTATCGATGCTCTTTGTAACTTAACCACCGAAGCCCTAGATAAAAACCCGTTACGCTTTGATCAAGTTACCCATCCTAAGAAAAACATGAAAATGTATCCCCAAGAGAAGTGGGAATGGGGTTTAACCACCGCCGCTGAGGTATGGAATGGACGTTTAGCCATGTTGGGCTTTATGGCCTTATTACTTGAGTTGATGAGTGGTCATGGCCCTTTACATTTTGTTGGTTTATTATGATCTTGTTTGGGGTGGAAAATATCAATTAATCTGAATTTGTTTCAGAAATTTTTAGTGATGGATAGGTTTTAGACTTTAGGTTTTTTTTAAAAACTTTTATTTGCTATTTTTAAGTAATTTTGTGGAGAATAGCTATTTATATCTTATTATTATTGATTCTCTACTTAATTCCTAATTTACTAATACCTAATCCAAACTGATGAAGTTTATGGACAATGAGGTTTAGTTGTTTCCCCCCATAAAGATTATTTTTTCTTTTTATATGCTTTTGCAGAAGCACTAATCCAAAAATACATAGCCGTAGCGAGGGGAATTACTCCAAAAATAATTCCTGTGGTAACGGGGTTATCTTGGGCGATGCTTGATGTCATCATCACCCCGACAATTAATAGGCAGTAAACCAACCCAAGAAAGGGTAAACCTATTACTAACAGGGCGAAACGGGTGTCTTTATCCATGGTTAATAGTCTTTTTCAATGTCTTCTTCGTTTTCGGGTTTGTTGTTGATTTCTTCTTTAAATCCCCTTAAACTTTTACCCAAAGCATTACCCAATTCTGGTAGTTTTTTTGGACCAAAAATGAGGATTGCTACTACCAAGATAATTGCTATTTCGGGAATGCCTAAGCCAAACATAAATTTATGCTCCTATGGTTGTTACATAATGAAAAGGTTGGGAGATCAGTTTTTTTGTACACTGTTAACTGAATGATAACGAATAACCATTATAAAAGTACAAGTTTAAGATGAGTCAAGTTTTTAAATCTGACCTTAAGGAAAGGTTACACCCTCTTATTAATCAATTGGGTGATGGTATTGTGGATACGTGGCGATCGCACTTAGAACTATCCCCATTTCAATTACCAGAAGAATTAGGCTATGTAGAGGGAAAATTAGAGGGAGAAAGACTCACTATCCAAAACTGTTGTTTTCAAAGTCGAGAATTTCGCAAGATGCACCTAGAATTGGCTAAGGTAGGAGAAAACCTTGATATTCTTCATTGTGTAATGTTTCCTAAACCAGAGTATCCCTTACCCATGTTTGGTTGTGATATTGTGGCAGGGAAAAGGGGCATTAGTGCCGCCATTGTAGATTTATCCCCTACCAGTGGTGATAAAACCTTATCTCCTTTTTATGATGAAAAATTGGCTAATGTGGATAATCCTAATTTTCAGGATGTCCGAGAATTACCCCCTTGGGGCGATATTTTTTCTCCCTATTGTCTTTTTATTCGCCCCACCGATGTCCAAGAAGAACAAAAATTTTTAGATAGGGTAATCCATTTTTTAACTATTCACTGTCAAGGGGCGATCGCCTCTAAACCAGTAATAGAAACTGAAAAAAATATTTATTTACAAGGACAAAAACATTATTGTCAACAGCAACAAAAAAACGATAAAACCCGTAAAATTCTTGAAAAAGCATTTGGAATTGATTGGGCAGAAACTTATATGAACAAAGTATTATTTGATATTCCCGAATAATATTCTTATAAAAAACCTTAATTATTAATGATCAAAATTTAAAGTTTTGCCCGAACCGCAAAATGATAATCACCCCCAACTTCCAACTGATAATCACAATGTTCAAGAAAACGAGCTAAAGGCTCTTGAATCAAACTGCGTCCAAGGGTAGGTTTAACAGATAACTTACCCTGCAAAAACTGCCACTCAAACTGCCATTGATAGCTACCGGCCTCTATTTCACCGTATATTTTACCCGTTTGCCACGATTGATTGGTTATTCTCACAAGAGCAATGGTTTCTGGTAGTGCCATAAACGATTTTTGATAAATAAAAGAAAAGTGGGCAATATTTATAAGGAATTATCCGAACTTGAGATAAAAGAATTATGAGAAGAAAGTTTAACTTTTTTAACACTGTAATATATGAAGAATTATTAAGCAAAGACTAGAAACACCATAAAATAAAACCCTTGAGCGTAAAATGAACAAATTGACAGGACATTAAGAATTAAATCTTTTTCCTATGATTATGATATAATTTACTTAACAGTACTTAACTATCGAATCAGAAAAATTAAATGATAAATTTAGCAAATGACAGACAAAGTAATCATTGTTCCATTTGCGAGAATTGTTCTGAACAAAGGTACTTCGATATAGTAAATTAGATAAATACATTTAACCAAAAAAATATTGTAGGAGGAAACAGTTTCCCATGGCAGGAGATACAGGAGAACGTCCATTTTCTGATATTGTAACCAGCGTCCGCTACTGGGTAATCCATAGCATTACAATCCCCATGTTATTCATTGCAGGTTGGTTATTTGTCAGCACCGGGTTAGCCTATGACGCATTTGGCACCCCTCGCCCTGATGAATATTTTACCCAAACCCGTGAAGAATTACCGATCATTAGCGATCGCTATGAAGCCAATCAACAAATTGACCAATTTAATAAGTAATTAATATCACAAGGTAAAAATAACTATGACTAGCAGCAATAGCCCTAATCAACCAGTATCTTATCCTATTTTCACCGTTAGATGGTTAGCAGTACACACCCTTGGTGTACCTTCTGTCTTCTTCGTAGGTGCAATTACCGCTATGCAGTTTATTCAAAGATAGGAGTTATCAATGGAAAGAAATCAAAATCCCAATAAGCAAAGCGTAGAATTAAACCGTACTTCTTTATTCTTAGGTTTGTTAATGATTGCCACCCTTGGCATTCTATTTTCTAGCTACTTTTTCAACTAATATCAACTATTTTATTATTTAGGAGGTTCGGATTATGGGAGACGCAAGAATTCCTTTATGGATTGTTGGCACCGTTGCTGGAATGGGTGCTTTAGCGGTGTTAGCATTATTTTTCTATGGTGCTTATGCTGGTGTAGGTTCTTCTTTATAATTTCGTTTAATTAAATTTTTTTAATGATTGTTAGAGTTTAAATCATTCTTTAACAATGCAATAATAAAAACCGCTCTTGTGTTTGATGGGGGCGGTTTTTTGATGGGAACACACTTTATCACGTTTTAAATATATGATTTGGTTAGGAATTGATCCTGGGTTAGCCATTATTGGTTGGGCGGTGTTAGAAGGGGATGACATGGTTAGCCCTTCTCTAATTGACTATGGCATCATTGAAACCAGCAAAAAACAATCAACGGGAGAAAGGTTACAAGAAATCGAAGATGACTTTAATGGTTTATTTCAAGAGTTTAAACCCCACCATGTGGCCATCGAAATGCCTTTTTTTAGTCGTCAGATAAAAGCGGCTGGGGGGGTTTTACAGGCATTGGGGGTAATTCATTTGGTGTGTTATCGGGAGGGGAAAATTAACCCGATTTTTTTACATCAATCTAGTTGGAAAGCCCATTTAGTTCATGGCAAGGCTACAAAAAATGAAGTTGCCGAAGCTCTACAAAACATTTTTCACATCGAATCTTTGCCCATTGATGACAGTGTAGATGCGATCGCCCTTACCTATGCCGCCTATTGTGGACTAGAAAATCAAATAAAATAAGAACGTAACAAAACTTTACATAGTCCAACAAATTGACCCACATTCAAACAGAGAAACTAGAATGAGAGTGGTTGTTCAAGGACAAAAGCATAATGGTTACACTACAAGAAAACCCCTTAAGAGCGGGTTTAAAACAAGCTAAAACTCCAGAGCCTCTTATTCTGACAATTTTCGGGGCTTCAGGAGACTTGACCCAAAGAAAATTAGTACCGGCCTTATATCAATTAAAAAAAGAGGGTAGATTACCTGGTGAAATGACCATTGTTGGAGTGGCGAGGCGGGAATGGAGTCATGACTATTTTCGTGAGCAGATGCGACAGGGCATTGAGGAATTTTCCGATGGCATCGCCAACGAGGAATTATGGAATGATTTTGCCGAAGGTTTATATTACTGCCCTGGTAATATGGATGAGCCTGAAAGTTATGATAAACTAAAAGGTTTTCTCGAAGAATTAGACGGCAAAAGAGGAACAAGGGGAAACAGAGTTTTTTATTTGGCAGTATCACCGCAATTTTTTCCCCCTGCCATCAAGCAACTAGGTGCCGCAGGGATGTTAAAAGATCCCCTCAAACATCGTTTAGTGATTGAAAAGCCCTTTGGGAAAGACTTAAGCAGTGCGCAAGTATTAAACAGCATTGTCCAGAAAGTCTGTCGAGAGGAACAAATATACCGCATTGATCATTATCTTGGTAAAGAAACGGTACAAAATTTGATGGTGTTTAGGTTTGCTAACGCCATTTTTGAGCCGTTATGGAATCGTAATTATGTGGATAACATTCAAATCACCGTAGCCGAAACCGTTGGGGTAGAAGAAAGGGCAGGTTATTATGAGTCAGCAGGGGCGCTGAGGGATATGGTGCAAAATCACCTCTTACAGTTGTTCTGTTTAACGGCCATGGAAGCCCCCAACGGTATTAATGCCGATAGCATTAGGGGAGAAAAGGTGAAGGTTTTACAATCTACCCGTTTGGCTGATATTAAAAATTTGGAAAAAAGTGCCATTCGGGGACAATACACCGCAGGATGGATGAAAGGGAAACCTGTGCCGGGTTATCGGGAAGAAAGTGGGGTTAACTCTGAATCCACTACCCCTACTTTTGTGGCACTAAAGTTGATGATCGATAATTGGCGTTGGCAGGGTGTGCCTTTTTATCTACGTACAGGAAAACGTTTGCCGAAAAAGGTTTCCGAGATTGCCATTCAGTTTAAAAATGTACCTTTAACGATTTTCCCTTCGGCGGCACAACAAACCAACCCCAATATTCTGGCATTGAGGATTCAACCTAATGAAGGAATTTCTCTACGGTTTGAGGCGAAGGTGCCGGGGGCTGAGTTACGTACCCGCACGGTGGATATGGATTTTAGTTATGGTTCTTCTTTTGGGGTAGCCACGGCAGATGCCTATCATCGTTTGTTATTGGATTGTATGTTAGGGGATCAAACTTTGTTTACCCGTGCCGATGAGGTGGAAGAGGCTTGGCGGATTGTTACCCCTGCCCTGACGGCTTGGGATGCTCCTTCTGCTCCTGATTCGGTGCCTTTTTATGAAGCTGGTACATGGCAACCTCCCGAGGCGGAATTTTTGCTTAACCGTGATGGCAGAAGATGGCGCCGTTTGTAAGAAAGGGGTGATCTATTTTTTTTCTTTGTTTATGATCAATTATTATTAGCAATTATTCATTATGACTACTACTCCTTTAGTTTCTTTACAAGCGCCTAAAGATGTTGATCTCGATTACATTGACCGTGAGTTAAGGCAAATTTGGCAAACTTATACGGGCAATAGTGAGGGATTGGCGGCCACTAGGGCTTCTACGTTCAGTTTTTTGGTATATGAGCCCGAGCCTACCCAGCCTCTTTTGGCGGCGTTGGGTTTTTATACTGGGCCTGTGGATGGTATCGCCGGGCCTCGTACTACTTCTGCTATCAAGGCGGCTCAAAAGGAATATGGTTTTGAGGTGACGGGGGTTTCTAGTGCTGATTTATTAGCTCGTTTACAGCAGGAATATGAGACTTTTGAGGAGGAGGGTAAGGTTAATTTACGGGATCAATCCATTCTCAAACAGTATTCTCCTGATGGGGAAGGGGCTGGAATGGCAGATGCGATCGCCTCTGTGAACCCCTGTAGAATTATTACTTTATGCCCTACCACGGGGGAAGATAGGGGGGTAAAAGCCCAAGTATCCGCCTACTGCCCTGTTAATAAGCGTTCTTCCAATAGCTTGATCTGTTGTGAGTATATCAACGTTACGGGGGTTTCTTCTGCCCTCGAGCGCATCGGGGGGGTAATTTCAGAGTTAATGATTCCTGAGTTGCCTAAATATGTCTGGTGGAAGGCCGGTATCGATACTGATTATAGTTTATTTCAACGGTTAAAGGCTGAGTGCGATCGGCTCATAATCGACTCTAGCACCTTTGTTGAACCCACCGCCGAATTAGAACGTATCGCCCAATTCCTCGCCCAAGATACCCCCATTATCGACCTCAACTGGGCTAGAATTGCCCCATGGCAGGAGCTAACCGCCGAAGCATTTGATCCCCCAGAGCGCCGTAGTGCCATTTGGGAAGTTGACCAAGTGGTAGTGGATTACGAAAAAGGTAATAAAACCCAAGCCCTGATGTATTTAGGTTGGTTAGCCAGTCGCCTAAATTGGCAACCCGTGGATTACAGCAACGAAACAGGGGATTATGACATCACCAAAATTAGGTTTCTTAGCCCCGAAGGAAAAGAAATTAATACCGAACTTGCCGGAGTGCCTTTGGCTGATTGGGGCGACATTCTAGGGGATTTAATCAGTCTCAAATTGAGTTCCACCAATCTTCAAGCCGATTGTTGTACGGTTTTATGCTCTAATACCACAGGTTGTATGCGCATGGAAGCAGGGGGAGGAGCCCAAGCCTGTCGTATTCAACAGGTAACATCTTTAGCAGATCAAGATACGGAACATCTTTTAAGTCAACAGCTACAAGCAGGGGGCAAAGATACTTTATATCGTGAAAGCATGGATGTTACTGCTCAAATTTTGGCTTTACGAAAATAAAGCATTGCTGATTTGAGATATGATTTCTCATGAAGTTAGGGAATAGGCAATGGGCAATAGTATTCATAGTTTGATTGATCATGCTATGAAATCTGCAACCTAAAACCGAAACCCCAACCATACTGACAACTATTATTCCCAACGGAGATTGATTTAGGTGGGCAATGCCCACCCCACTTGATGTTTTAAAATGACTCCTACTAAAAATTTAAAATTCGTAGATTTATTTGCAGGAATCGGTGGCTTTCATCAAGCCCTAAAATCTTATCAAGCTGATTGTATTTTTGCTTCGGAATGGGATAAATATTCCCAAGAAATATATTTAAAAAATCATGGTATTTTACCCAAGGGAGATATTACCAAAATACCTGAGTCTGCTATTCCTAGTCATGATCTTTTATGTGCTGGTTTTCCTTGTCAGGCCTTTAGTATTTCGGGAAAGCAGTTAGGTTTTAATGATACTAGAGGAAGTTTATTTTTTGATGTGGCTAGGATTGTACAGTATCACCAACCTAAATTTATTATCCTTGAAAATGTGAAAAACTTTGCCAGACATGATCATGGTAATACTTTAAATATAGTCGTTAATACTTTAGATGAAATTGGTTATAAGGTTTACTATAAAGTTTTAAATTCTTCTTATTTTGGAGTACCGCAAAAGAGAGAAAGAATTTATATAGTTGCTTTTAGAAAAGATTTAGAAGTTGATAATTTTATTTTTCCTAATGGTTATCATCAACCTGTAAAATTAATAGATTTTTGCTTGGATGATGAAGAAACCCAAGATTTTATTATTAATAGAAAAGATATAAACTTTAAAGAAAAGATAGATATAGTCCCAGATATTCTGGGTAATTATCCTCAAAAACCCATCAGAATTGGTACGGTAAATAAGGGAGGACAAGGGGAAAGAATTTATCATCAAAATGGTCATGCGATTACTCTTTCTGCTTATGGTGGTGGGGTAGGAGCAAAAACAGGTTTATATTTAATTAATGATAAAGTGAGAAAATTAGCCCCAAGAGAATGTGCCAGAATTATGGGTTTTCCTGATAGTTTTGTAGTTCATGAAAACAAAAATATTGCTTATAAACAATTTGGAAATAGTGTTGTTGTAAATGTAATTAAAGAAATTATTAATTATTTAATTAACTGAATTAGATAAGAATATTGGCTAAATAAATATCATAAAAATGGTATTTAAAATTAGTTATTACTGATAACTAATCCTCTGATTTTAATTGCCTCACCTTGTAACCAACAAACTCCCGAAATTTAAACAAATTAAAAGAATGCCCTAACTTAAGAGGTAAAAGAGAAACACCCTCAAGGCTAGATTGCACCCAACCATCACCCCAACACCATTCCTGATAACCATCAATAGCCCCACTCAGAATAAAACAAATACAATTATTTTCAATACATTTTACCTCGTGATTAATTTCCGCTAAACCAACATAGGCTTTAAACCGAGCCCCTTTAGTCAGTGAAGAAGATAACTGTTTATCTAACCCCAGAGGAAAAAACCACCTTTTAAGACTATCAACCTCTAAAATAGATTGACGAAGAATATTTTCTCCCGCCTCAATTTCAATACGTAATTGACTACTTTGGAACTTACCTAACATAAAATTACTCAGTAAAAAGAAAAATAAGATTACCTTTTATCTTGACATATTTTTCATAAGATATTGAAGGAATCATCAATCAAAAAACCTTTAAAATAGTCAACAACTATTAATGACTGAATGTGATTTCATTAACCCTAAAACCCTATTTTGATGACAACATCACCATACAAACGATGAAAACAATAACTAATATCAAAACCCAACTAATACTCATAACAAGCACCATTGCCCTTGTCAGCTTATGGCAAAATCCAGCCCTTGCCCATCATCCCTTAGACGGAAAAACCCCTAGTAATTTTTTTGAGGGCTTTATGTCTGGATTAGGACATCCTATCATAGGTTTAGATCATTTTGCCTTTATCATTGCGACTGGTTGCTTTGCCGCCTTACTATCCCTTGGTTTAATAATTCCCACAGGATTTATTGTTGCTTCCGTCATTGGCACAGGAATTCACCTTATGGGAGTTAACTTACCCTATGCAGAAACTATTATCGCTTTATCTGTGCTTCTTAGCGGAATTACTCTCGCCCTAGGGAAAAAACCCCAGCAACTATGGTTAATATCTTTTGCCCTAATGGCGGGTATTTTTCATGGTTATGCTTATGGAGAAGCTGTTATCGGCGCTACCATGACTCCTTTAATATCCTATCTCGTTGGTTTTTCTTTGATTCAATGGATTATTGCTTTTGTTTCCTACAAACTAATTTCTTTAACTAAATCGAATATTAACGAAAGCCCTAATAATTCTCTCAATCTAAGATTTGTTGGTTTTACTCTTTCGGGTATTGGTATTACTGTGGTTAGTAGTTTATTTATTTAATTTTTTCCACGTTTCCCACCCTCAATTTAAGACAAATAAAATCAGCTTAGTTTGCATCTTTTGATGAAGATGAAAAAAAAATTAAATTAACCTTGACAAAATATGGGTGGGATTCGCTATAATAATTTATGTGCGAAAGCGATGGGATGTCGCCAAGCGGTAAGGCAGCGGGTTTTGGTCTCGCCATTCCTAGGTTCGAATCCTAGCATCCCAGCTCACTGAAAGAACAAGGCTATTAATTTAGTCTTGTTTTTTTTTGCTTTTATGGTTAATGATTTTAGTGATACTGTCGAAAATTTCCTCTCCCATGAGTTACTGAGTGGAGATGATAAGGTTACTTATTGGTATGAGGGATATTGTCCAAAAACCAATCAACTTCTTAGGCTACCTCGCACCACATTGGCGGAGAAGATTGCTTATGAGTTAATGGATTATTTGAGGGAAGATGGTGGTTTTGATGGGGAGGGAAAAATGTATGGGATATTGTTATGTGAAGATAACTCAGGGCGATTGAAGGTTATTAAGGCTTTTTCTGGTTTATGGAAAGGTAGGGATAATATATCGGGATGGGTAAATCAAATTCCGGGGCGTAAAAAGTTTGCTATGGCGGAAAAAATTACTCTCGCAGAGTTAGACAGGATTAAGGGTGAAATTATTTTACTAGAGAGTCTGGCGGTAAGGGAGGAGTATCAACTTTTAGAGGGTAAATATAATCAAGATTACCAAAAATTAAGGGAAATTCATCGGGAGAGAAAAAGGTTAAGAAATAATAGAAGAAAATATTATCAAGAAAGTTTAGAGGATATTTTACTACAAGAAAAGCTAGAAAATTTAGCTCAAGAGAGCAGAAAAGATGATTGGGAAAGAAGAACTTTTAAGAAAAAATGGAATAATAAGTTAGCCTTTTTTAAAAAACAGATTTATGATGCTGATAAACAAATTCAAGAGTTAAAAAAGAAGCGTAAAAATCTTTCTCGTCAATTACAAAGTCAAATGCAGGGTGCTTATTGTTTGACTAATTTTGCTGGGGAAACTTTAAGTTTATCGGAGTTGGTAAATAAGTCTTTTATTCCGACTGGTACGGGAGATTGTTGCGCTCCTAAGTTGTTACATTATGCCGCGGTTAATAGTCTTAAGCCGATTGCTATGGCTGAGTTTTGGTGGGGCTTGTCTTCGCCTAATGGGGAAAAGATTTTGGGAAATTTTTATCCTGCTTGTGTGGAGCGCTGCCAACCTATTATGGGTTTTTTATTGTCAGGTTTGGATGGTAATACTATTAAAAATAATGATTATGACATGGAAATTATCTATGAAGATAGTTATTTTTTAGTGGTTAATAAACCTAGTGGTTTATTATCGGTGCCGGGGAGGGGCAGTGATAAGTTTGATAGTGTGGAATCTCGTTTGAAGGTGATGGGAAAAGGGGGGATTTTTTTTAGGGCTGTTCATCGTTTGGATCAGGATACTTCTGGTATATTAGTTATAGCTAAAAGTCTTGATTGTTATAAATATTTATCTCAACAGTTTGCCACTAGGAGGGTGAAGAAGGTATATGAGGCGCTGTTGGCTGGGGTAATTGTGGAAAGTGAAGGTAAGATTGATTTGCCTTTGTGGGCTAACCCTGATAGTCGCCCTTTACAGGAGGTTAGTTATCGGTTTGGTAAGGATGCTTTAACTGTTTTTAGGGTGATGGGCTGTGATGGTGTTAATACTCGGGTTGAGTTTTTGCCGATAACGGGGCGCACTCATCAGTTACGGGTGCATTCTTTGATGGGTTTGGGTTTTCCTATTAGGGGCGATCGCCTTTATGGCTTTATGGGAGATAATAGAGATAGACTCCATCTCCATGCCCGTGAGATTAGTTTTCATCATCCGAATACTGGGGAGAAGGTATTTTTTAATATCCCTTGCCCTTTTTAGGAGTAAAAGGAGTTTTCAGCGCACTTTAATTGTTTTCTGACACATCTATTGCTTAATGTATATTTCCCGATATGAAATTTTTGCCCTATAAAATTAGTCAAGAAAAAAAACCCCTTTTTATTTATTTACCCGGGATGGATGGTAGTGGAAGACTGTTGGAAAGTCAAAGGGCTTTATATCAAAATTTTGAGGTGCGTTGCTTACATTTTGCCCATGATAGGGCATCGGATTGGCATGGGTTAATTAAACCTTTAATAGAGTTATTAGAAAGAGAGGTTGATAAAGGTAATTATTCAGGGATATATCTCTGTGGGGAGTCTTTTGGGGCTTGTTTGGCATTAAAGTTAGTGGAGATGATTCCCCATTTGTTTGATAGGTTAATTTTAATTAATTCGGCTTCTAGTTTTTACCGTCGTAGTTGGTTAAATTTAGGTACTTTGATTACTTCTGTTATTCCTGAAACTATTTACTATGGAACTACTTTTATTTTATTTCCTTTTTTGGTTAAAATAAGTGCGATCGCACCTTTACAAAGACAAATCCTCCTCGATACTCTCCAATCCCTCCATCCACATACCGTATCCAATCGCATTCAATTACTTGATAAATTCCAACTTAATTTCCCCAAAATTAAACAATTTTCTAAACCAGTATTAATCATTGCCTCTCAAGAAGATAGCCTCTTACCCTCGGTGGAAGAAGCCCAAAGATTAAAACAATTTTTTAGTCAAAGTTTAATTAAAATTCTTCCCCATAGTGGCCATTGTTGTCTATTAGAAAAAAAGGTAAATTTACAAGAAATTATGCATAAATACTCATTTTTGCATTGATCAAAAAACATGTAAAGTTTTGTAAAACCTAATAGCATTAGAGGAAAAAGGTTGTTATATTATATATATGGAAGAAAAAAGTTCTTCCACCGTTAGACAAAACAACGATTAAAACCCATTGAAAAAGTGAGGTAACTTAACTGAATAAGATACGTTGTATTATTCGTCTTTCGAGTGCCGAAACAGCTTTTCGTTTTCTGTTTCATTTTTCCTAGAGTGCTACACCAGAGAGCAAGGGAACTGGATAAGTTAATTGAATGACTCATCTTCAGTGCAACTCTGTAAAATATCAATGTAGAGAAGGAAAACTATTAAACTTAGATAGTAAAAATAAGGAGGTTAAACAAGCTGTTTACGGTTAGTTCCATTTTCAAAGGTCGAAAAAAAATAGCAGTGGTCAAAACTACCGCTCTGATTTCCTAAAATGTATTGACGCAGGAAGCAAGGGAACTATTAATATATAATTATCTTAGTAGTGCAACTTCGAGCAGTATCAACAAGCATAGGAAGTGATTGAGTGAGTTAAATCCGGACTACTGTTATTTTTTTGTATAAAATTATGATTCAAGTTTCAGGAAAAGTAGAGTATAGAGTTATCGCCCTAGGGGCATGGGCTTTAGTCACCCAAGGGGGAAAAACCTACGAATTATATAACCCCCCCCAAGATTTAAAGCAAGATGGTATCACCGTAGAGGTGAAGGGAATTATTAGGGATGATGTGATGACTATTTCAATGATAGGGAAAATACTCGAGGTGCGATCGTTTACTATCAAATCTTAATTTGTTTCTCTGTTAAAAAATTTTAATGGTGTTGCTGATTTTAGATATAATTTTTACCAAAGTAGGTAATGATGAACCTATGCTCATCACTATATTTTTTTTGCTCAATAGTTAATTACATTTGAGGCAAAACGTCTTTTAAATCATAACCATCTTTTTTGGTTTGCCCAGAATCTTCCGCCACAAAACTATAATAGTCTTGTACTAACTGAGACATCAATCGTTGTTTAATGCGCATTAAAACTCCCCTTAACAAACCATTCCCCGTACTTTTAAGTAATGGTTTAGGAGTTAGCCACAATGGAGGAGGTAAATCGACTTTCACTTGTAAATCTACCTTCCCTGTGAGATAAACTTTTCCTTCCACTTCTTCAGGGGTTAATTTTCCTTTGAGATAAAGAGAAAAACGACGGTTAATATATTCTATACCCTTTATTTCACAGGATTCAGAATTAAGATAAACACAACCAGAAGCCCCTGCCCAGACTTTTAAGACTACGATGGGCTGAAAATGGTAGATGTCTAAAAAATTAAGAGGGTGCATTCTTAATTTATAGCAATCATCGGGCAAAGGAGTCATCAACTTCTCATCGGCAATGGCTTTTACAAGTCGTTGTGGTTGTCTTAGATAATGTTGAATGGGGGGGGATTTTTGTTCTACTTTTAATTTAACTTTCTCCGTTGCCTCAAAACAAATATTCATATTGTTAAACAATGATTGACTTCCTCCTTTAATTTTACTTTACATTTCTTAATATTTAGGTTCGGTATTCCCTCATCCTACATTGAAAAAGTCTTTTCTCAGTGGTATTTATTAGAAATTTGTAATATTGGTTTAGAGTTGAGGAATATTTTGTATCAACCCTTGGAATGTGAAAAAAATTATTTGCCCCAAACTTCGGCTAAGCGGCGATCGCGCCCACACCGACTACGATAAAATTTATAAAGTAGAGTATTAGTCTGGTAATAATTTTGATGATAGTCTTCAGCGGGATAAAACTCTGTGGCTGGGTTAATCTCGGTGTAGATATTGCTATTTAATTCTTGGGCAACCTTATCCTTAGAAGTCTCGGCAAGGCTCTTTTGTTGTTGGTTATGATAAAATACCGCAGTACGATATTGATTTCCTACATCGCAAAATTGCCTATTCTGGACGGTAGGATCGACATTGTGCCAAAATATGTCCAATAGTTGGTCATAACTAACTTTATCTGAGTCATATTCTATCTGTACTGACTCAGCGTGTCCAGTATTTCCCGCACTAACTTGTTTGTAAGTGGGGTTAGCAACTCTCCCTCCAGTGTAACCTGAGGTAGTGGAAATAACTCCGTCTAATTGGTCAAAGGGTTCTTCCATACACCAAAAACATCCTCCGGCAAAAGTTGCTTTGGTAATATTTTCGGCTTGTGCTACGGGGGCTAGGGTGAGCCAGAATAGAAGAATAATTAATAATAGCTTTTTCATCAAAAAATCAGGTTTCAGGTATAAATTTAAGGGCTAAACCGTTGTTACAGTAACGTTTGCCTGTGGGTGCAGGTCCATCATTGAAGACATGACCTTGATGGCCTCCACATCTTCGGCAGTGGTACTCGGTACGAGGTATGATTAGTTTAAAGTCTTTTTTTGTTTCTATGTTAAGGGCGATCGTATCATAAAAACTAGGCCAACCTGTACCGCTATCATACTTCATACTGGATTTAAACAAGGGTAATTCACATCCAGCACAAACAAAAGTGCCTTTGCGTTTTTCATCATTTAACTCACTAGAAAAAGGTCTTTCTGTACCTTCTTCCCTTAGTATATGGTATTGGGCAGGGGTTAATTTTTCTTGCCATTGGTTATCAGAAAGAGTAATTTTTTGTTGGTTATTACTATTACCCGCTGATTTTTGTTCGGGTTTGATTAATGCCATTAAAAAAGTGGGAGCAAAACTTACTTTTAAAATCGCACCTATACTTAAACCAAAAAATGTTTTACGATTCATAGCATATTATTATTTTACTATAGCTAAATCCTATGAGGATAACATGATTTTATCATAAAATTTTATCTCTTTAATATTTATTAAATAAACTAGCGAAATCTTAGTTGTAAATTTAATTTAAAATATAAATTACCATCATTTTCTAAAAACAATTTACCATAGCGATGTCTCGTAGTAGAAGGAGTATCAAAAACAATGTTTTGAAATAAATAATCTTCTAAAGAATGAAGATCAATGATATGAAAAGCTACTTGTTCTCCATCTTCTTTCACTATTATTGTACCATTCGACAAATATTTACCATCCCATTTTGTCCCAGCAAAAAAGCCTAATAAAATTCCCACTAAAAATCTTTTTACTTTGATTGCTAAAACTGGTAAATCATCACTTATATTTTCACATAATTTTTTATGATAAATAGATGCTAAATTTTTAGATAACATATTATTTCTTCCTACAAAAAATTCTAATAACATTTGAGCTATAATTTCAGGCATCATTGAATCAATTATTTTAAGATTGTAAGCCATGGTTTCTTTTTCCACTCGATGAAAACAAAAATTACCACCCAGTTCAATTATTTTACTAATACGAGATTTGAGGCTATTAATATCATTAATGCTATCTAAAGATTCAGTTGATAAATTGTTAACCTTAAAAATAAAATTAGTATTTCCAGAAGCATTTAATAACGTTGGTTTATTGCCTAAATAAGACTTAATACCAAATCCTTCATTAATTTTATAAAAGTTTTTTTTCCTTATATCCAAAACAATATCGGCTTTTTGATTGCTTGTACCTCCTTTAATAATAGAGATTCCTAACTTATTTTGTATTGCTATCATATCATCAATTTCAAATGTACCTTTATTCTGTTGAATCTGATGACTTAAATTTTGTAAAATATCTTTATTAATAAGTTCTTTTATATTAACTTGTCTCTTTTCCTTCGTTATTTTATTCTCTATAAAAACTGAATCAGTATCAGTCAATATTATATCTTGATCTAGATTTAGGGTAGATACTTTAGAGACAGAAAAGTAGTTTTGCGTATCATTTAAATCTTTATCTGATAAGTTAATTTGTTTATCATTAATAATTTTAAAAAAGGAATATATTTCAGTCCATTCTCCCTTATTTTTTGTTTTTTTCATATATAAATTTTGTAATGCAATAACCTTTAAGTGATCTAATAAACTTTTACCGCATTCCCTAATAGCATCAACCGCTACACTATTTCCTAGCTGTTTCATAGCTTCTTTTTTTGATACAGGAAATTCAAAACTATCAGGAAATCCTTGCATTTTTTTCCCTTGCTCAGGCATCAACTGTTTTATTTGGCCATCAACTAAATAAGAGTCCCAATTTCTTCTATCATTAATATTAGAACCTCGTCCTCCTACCCTTAAAGTAAAACCAATTTCCCTTGAACATTTTCCGCCCCAAACATCTGACATATTGAATTTTAATGGTTTAGTTGGGGGGAAATTAAATCCTTTTAAAAATCCTTCATCTCTAAAACCAATAATAAAAGTTCTAGGTCTTAATTGTGGTAATCCATAATCCGATGCTTTAACTATTTGATAATAAAAACTATAGTTTAATTCTTCTTCTAAAATTTGTCTAATAATTTTAAATGTTTTACCTTTATCATGACTTATTAAACCTCTAACATTTTCTAAAAAAAATGCTTTTGGTTTTTTAATTTCTAAAATATCAACTATATTAAAAAAAAGATTTCCTCGTTCTGATTTATGATTATCATTAAATCCTCTTTTATATCCTGCTTGGCTAAATGGTTGGCAAGGAAATCCTGCACACAATATGTCAAAATCAGGAATTTCATCTGGAGATATTGTTCTAATATCATCATTAAACATTCCGTGCTCAAATAATTCTGGATTCAGGGAATAGAAGTTATGTTGATAGGTTTTTCGGGCATGAATGTCAATTTCGGATGCAAAAACACATTTTCCCCCCAAGGCGTGGAAGGCTAGATGAAATCCTCCTATCCCTGCAAATAAATCAATAAATTTGAATTGTGCCAATTTATTATTAACTGATGTTACGAAATTGTATTTTTAGCTCTTATATTTATTGCGTTTAAAACCTAACACCTAAACCCCCTAATATTTTTGTTATGCGCCCTCTCTTAGTTTATCTAAGACGCTACGATCTTCTAAAGTAGAGGTATCCCCAGCAATTTCTTGTCCAGAAGCAAGACTGCGCAACAGACGACGCATAATTTTACCTGATCTGGTTTTGGGCATCCCATCAGTAAATCTGATTTCAGCAGGACGGGCGATCGCACCGATTTCCTGTACCACATGGGCTTTAAGCTGATTAGCCAAATCGTCATGGGGTTCAAAACCCCCCTCAAGGGTAACAAAAGCGCATATATCCTCACCCTTCACCTCATCAGGCTTACCAACCACCGCAGCTTCAGCCACCGCAGGATGAGAAACAAGGGCAGATTCTACTTCCATAGTACCAAGACGATGACCCGAAACATTAATCACATCATCCACACGACCCATTACCCAAAAATAGCCATCCTCATCCCTTCTCGCCCCATCTCCAGCAAAATAGAGGTAATTTCCGTCTTTAGGGGCAATATGCTCCCAATAGGTATTGCGGAAGCGATCAGGATCACCATATACCGTCCTCATCATTCCAGGCCAAGGATGTTTCACCACCAAATAACCCCCCTGATTATCCGCCACGGGATTACCATCCAAATCCACCACATCCGCCATAATACCAGGAAAAGGATGGGTAGCCGAACCAGGTTTAGTGGGAGTTGCCCCAGGTAGCGCCGTAATCATCACCCCTCCCGTTTCCGTTTGCCACCAAGTATCCACAATAGGACATTTTTCCTTACCGATTACCTTGTGATACCACATCCAGGCTTCAGGGTTGATGGGTTCGCCTACTGTACCCAAAAGACGAAGAGAAGATAAATCCCGTGCATTGGGGTGATGTTCTCCCATTTTAATAAAAGCACGGATGGCCGTGGGAGCAGTATAAAAGATATTTACCCCATATTTTTCCACCACATCCCAGAAACAACCTAAATTAGAAGGTCGTGGCACTCCCTCATACATTACCGTAGTAGCACCATTGGATAAAGGCCCATAAACGATATAACTATGTCCTGTAATCCAGCCCACATCAGCGGTACACCAGTAAACATCATCATCCTTGAGGTCAAAAATCCATTTGCTGGTAATGTGAGCATAAAGGTTATATCCCCCCGTGGTGTGGACTACCCCTTTGGGTTTACCCGTACTACCACTGGTATAGAGAACAAATAACATATCCTCACTGTCCATGGGCTCGGCGGGACAATGGGCGCTAACCCCTGCCTGTAAGTCATGCCACCAATGATCGCGCCCTGCTTCCATATGGACTTTTTCTTTGGTGCGTTCTACCACTAAAACGTTATCTACGGTAGGGGCTTTATTGTCTTCGAGGGCTAAATCAACCTGTGGTTTGAGGGCGATGGTTTTATCTTTGCGGAAACCACCGTCGGCGGTAATGACTAATTTTGCCTCGGCTGCGTTGAGTCTATCCCGCAGAGCTTCGGCACTAAATCCGCCAAACACGACGCTATGGACGGCCCCAATTCTGGCACAGGCTAACATGGCGATCGCACTTTCAGGAATCATAGGCATATAAATGGCTACCCGATCGCCTTTTTTAACCCCCAATTGCTTAATCACATTAGCCATTTGGCACACCTCACGATGTAACTGAGCATAGGTAAGGGTACGACTATCCCCAGGCTCACCTTCCCAGATAATGGCGGCTTTATTGCGTCTCCAAGTGGTGAGATGACGATCTAAACAGTTATGGGAAATATTGATTTTGCCATTAACAAACCATTTCGCAAAAGGAGGATTACTCCAATCCAATACCTGATCCCATTTTTCAAACCATTCTAGTTCTGATTCTGCCAACTCGCCCCAAAACTCTGAGGGGTTTTCCGAGGCTTTTTGATATAATTCCTGATATTTTTCCCAACTGCGGATATGTGCTTTACTCGCAAACTCTGGGGAGGGTTTAAAAGTTCTTTTTTCTTTTAAAATTGATTCTATTGTAGGTTGTGACATAGATAATATGATTTTTAAAATCGTCTCAACCCTTTACTGTACAATATTTCTAGGTTATTAATTATTAAATTTTGTTGATCAATGTCTAAAAAGGAATAAATTACAGTATAAAACATTGAAAAAAACATGAATAATTTTATATATCTTCGTAAATATCAGTTACTTCACAGGTAAAATTAATGCTATTTAATCTGAAGTTTTCTCCTTCGGAAAAAGAAGTCAATTCCCAAGCATTATTATCTTTTTTCGTAAATAAATCTAATCTTTTTTTTGTTTGGGAAATAAGTAAATATTCTTGTAAAGTTTCAATGGAACGATAATCAGCAAATTTATCTCCTCGATCAAAAGATTCTGTACTATCTGATAAAACTTCAATAATAATTTGTGGTTGTTTTTTGTAATAATTTAAGCTCTTATCTTCTTCACTGCAGGTAACAATCACATCAGGATAATAAAACACATTCAAGTGATCAATTTTAACTTTCATATCCGAAATATAAACTCGACAATTGCTTCTTCTTAAATGACTTTTTAATAAAAAAAAGATATTTCCTGCAATGGTTACATGATTTGAACTTGCACCTGCCATTTCATATACTTCCCCATTAATGTATTCTCGTTTTACTAAACTTTTTTGCTCGTCTTTTAGATATTGTTCCGAGGATAATTTATCAGTCAATGGTTGAGTAGCAATCATATTTTGACTAAGAATAATTTATTTTATTCATTATTATAGAACCATAGAAAAAAGAGTGTCAAAGCACAAAAAAAGGGCGATCGCCCTGCGTCCTACAAAAAACGCAAAAAGATCACCCAAAATATAAACAAAAATATTAATTAATAAGCATCCTGAAGCTCATAAAAATCAGGAGAAATATAATCTTTGCGTAAAGGCCAACCCACCCAATCTTCATTCATCAAAATACGCTTAAGATTAGGATGACCCTCATAAATAATGCCATACATATCATAACTTTCGCGCTCCTGCCAATCAGCCGCCTTCCAAATCCAATATACCGAAGGAACTTTGGGCTCTTCACGATTCAAGAAAACCTTAATTCTCACCTCTTGGGGAGTATCAGCATTATCACCAACCCTAATTAGATGATAAAAACTCACCAACTCCTTACCCGGGCCCAAATCATAAGCCCCCTGGCACTGAAGATAATTAAAACCATAGGCATACAAAGCCGTACAAATAGGCAATAAATACTCAGGCTCAACCTGTATTAACTCAATACCAGAATGATCTTTTTCCAAAGATTGGTGATCAAAACCATTTTCCGTTAACCACTTAGAAGTTTCTCCTGCCTCAACAATTTCAGTTGCTTCAGTGGTTTCTACATTTTCTTGATTTTCTTCAGTCACTATTTTAAGCCTCCTCTTTTTCTTTATTGGTTTCTAATGCAGGATTAACAGGCATACCCATGGCTGCCGCCAACTCTGCAGGGGGATTTTTCAAAGAATCATTACGAAGATATTTCCCGTCTAAAATAGGATCAACTATCTTGAGGTTATGGGTTGTACTATAGTAGCGGTTAGTTTGTTTTTGTACTGTACCCCTTTCTTGGATAGATTCATTGGCCACTTTCTTCCTTAACTTGATGATGGCATCAAAAATTGCCTCAGGGCGAGGAGGGCAACCAGGAATATAAACATCCACAGGGATTAATTTATCAACTCCCCGCACGGCGGTAGTAGAATCACTGCTGAACATTCCCCCAGTAATGGTACAAGCGCCCATGGCAATGACATATTTAGGCTCAGGCATTTCTTCATATAACCGAACCAAAGCAGGAGCCATCTTCATGGTAATGGTACCTGCAGTGATGATCAAATCCGCTTGACGAGGGCTAGAACGGGGTACTAAACCAAATCTATCGAAGTCGAATCGAGAACCGATAAGCGCTGCAAATTCAATGAAGCAACAGGCCGTACCATAAAGCATAGGCCATAGACTAGATAATCTTGCCCAGTTGTGCAAATCATCAACGGTGGTTAAGATAACATTTTCTGATAAATCTTGAGTTACCTGACTTCTGGCAATGGGATTGAGGATTTTATCTTTGGCATTTTGTTCCAAAGTGGCTAAATCAGGGGTTGAATTGTTCATAATAATTTTAATTTAATAGCTGTCTTTGCTTCTCTCTCAATTTTAACTGTCAATTGTCCACTGTTAATTGTCAATTGATTTAAGACCATTCTAAAGCACCTTTACGCCAAGCATAGACAAGGGCAACCACAAGAATAGCTATAAAAATAAGGGCTTCCACAAAAGCGAGTAATCCGAGGGTATTAAAAGCGACAGCCCAAGGATAGAGGAAAACTGTTTCTACATCAAAGACCACAAACACTAAGGCAAACATATAATAACGGATGTTGAATTGAATCCAAGCTCCGCCCACAGGTTCCATCCCTGATTCGTAGGTGGTGCGTCTTTCAGGGCCTCCCGTTCTAGGTCTAAGTAATTTTGAAGCAGTTAGGGCTAGAATGGGTACTAAACTACTAACAAGTAAAAATCCGAGAAAGTATTCGTAACCGTTAAGAACAAACATGAGTTAAGTTAAACTAAATTTTGCTTTAAAATAAGGGTAATTAAATGTCAAGTCATATCTTGATACATTATAGGGTGTTTGTGTTAGAATCATGCGCAGTTATTTTTGATGTTATTTATAGACAATAGTTATTGATGGCTATTGCGTACCCTTCCCTATTGAAAACCTGTCCTATACTTACTAAATAAATCACAGTGTCATCTACTACTTTTAAGTTAAAAACTCAACCGCCAAAACCTAATCAAGTGGGAAATTTTGTATTAGGTGTTACCAAAGTTGCAGGGGGAACTTTCCTTGGTTTAACTTTGTTGACAACTTCTGTGGTGGCAGGAGGTTTAGCAGGATTGGCGATCAGTTTTCGTAATCTTCCCGATGTGAGGGTTTTACGGAGTCATGTTCCCGCTCAAACCAGTTATGTATATGATATTAAAGGGGTATTGTTGGCTAGTTTTCATTCTGAGGAGCATCGACAAACGGTGGAGTTAGATGAGATTTCCCCTGAGTTAAAACGAGCTGTTCTTGCTTTTGAGGATAGTAATTTTTATTATCATGATGGTATTAATCCCACTAGTGTGGCAAGGGCGATCGTGGTTAACTATCAGAGTGGAGGGGTGGTAGAAGGAGCATCAACTTTAACCATGCAATTGGCCAAAAATATGTTCCTATCCCATCAAAGGAGCTATACTCGGAAGTTGGCCGAAGCCATTTTAGCGTTGCGCATTGAACAGGTTTTTACAAAGGATGAAATCCTTGATATGTATCTCAATAATATCTATTGGGGTCATAATAATTATGGGGTACAAACTGCGGCTAAAAGTTATTTTAATAAACCCGCTTCAGATTTAAATTTGGCTGAGTCAGCGATGATGGCGGGAATTATCCAAGCCCCGGAGGCTTTTAGTCCTTTTATTAATTATGAAATTGCCAAGAGAAGACAAGCATTAGTTCTTAATCGCATGGCTGATTTAGGTTGGATTACCCAAGAAGAAGCCGAAGCGGCTAAGGTTGAGCCTTTAGGGGTGGGCAAACCCCAAGCATGGCAAAGAAGCCGACTTCCTTTTGTTACTGATGCGGTGAGGGAAGAAGTTATTAATCGATTTGGTAGTGATATGTTGATTAAGGGGGGTTTAAATGTGCAAACTACCCTTGATTATAATATGCAAATTCGGGCGGAGGAGTTGGTTAGAAATGCCCATCAAAATTTGCGTCGTTCGGGAGTTAGGGCGGATCAAATGGCGCTAGTGGCGATCGATCCTCGTACCCATTTTGTAAAAGCTGTGGTGGGAGGCATCGATTATGAAACCAGTCAATTTAACCGAGTATTAGATTCTCGTCGTCAACCCGGTTCGGCTTTCAAACCCTTCGTATTCTATACCGCTTTTGCCACAGGAAAATATAGTCCTGCCAGTAGTGTAGCTAACTATTCCCGTGGTTATCGGGATGGTTCGGGAATTTATCGTCCCCAAAACTATGGCGGTGACATGGGGGGAGGCGATGTGAGTATTAACCACGCCTTGACAGTATCTCTTAATATTCCTGCAGTGGTGGTAGGTCAGGAAATAGGTCTTGATAGTGTTATTGATGTTACTCGTACCTTAGGCATTGAAAGTCCTTTACAACCTGTTATATCTCTTCCTCTAGGCCCTATTGGTATAACACCGATGGAAATGGCGAGTGCCTATGCTACTTTTGCCAGTAATGGTTGGCAATCGGAGACTACTATGATTTTACAAGTGACAGATAGTGATGGTAATACCATTATCGATAATACTCCTAAACCTAAATTAGTCTTAGATGAATGGTCAACTGCATCATTAACAACAGTGTTACAAAATGTATTGCGTCCAGGGGGAACTGCCCCTGCTGCCAATATAGGTAGGCCTGCGGCGGGTAAGACGGGAACTACCAGCGGAGAGCGTGATGTTTGGTTTGTGGGTTATGTACCTCAGTTGTCAGTGGCGGTATGGATTGGCAATGATGACTTTAATCAAACCTTAGGAAGAGGGGTAACAGGGGGTGGCACTGCCGCTCCTGTGTGGCGACAGTTTATGAATATGGCATTGGAAAATGAACCAGTGTTACCCTTTCCTGCGGCTTCTCAATTTGAACGTCCTGAAGCAAAATAAAAACGGGTGTTAGGTTATTTACTGAATAGTTTTCTAGCTTTATTTTTTAGGGTTTGCCAATAATTTTTTTTATGGATTGTGTTAGTTGCCATGGGGAGAGGTTTTTCTTCTCCTAGATAGCGATAATGTTGCCATAACTCATAATAATTCCCCCCAGGGTGCAAGGGAACTCCCGCCCAGTGTAAATAGCGTAATGGCTTACCGTTGTCATAGAGTTTATGATCTTTTTCGATGAAATGCTTTGAACCAGCCCAGTTACCTGGTTCATCATCGGTAATTTGTGTTAAGTTTAATCTTTTCTTTACTTGGGTTAATATCAAATAGTTAATAATGGGTTGGTCGGATGTTTTTTGGGTGAAGTCAAAATATTGCAAATTTTGAGAACATTCTTTAAAAATTTTATATAAAGTTTCTTCGGAGATAATCTTCTTTTTAGAACCCCAAAAACCACAATTGAAGATATCTTTTAGTTGTTCAGATGTAAAAATATTGTTGTCAATTACTTGTTGACTAAAAACATTTTGAATTCCTTTTTTGCCTTGGTAATCACAAGCAATAAAATCATAGTCTTGAAGATAATCTAAGCATTGAATAATTTTATCAAAAACAATAATGTCAGTGTCAATATATAGAAATTCATCATATTCACCAAACCAACAGGCTTGTTTTCTAAATTGATTAGGACGGGCAAAAAAATTCTCTCCAAAAATGCTATGTAAATTATTAGATAATTTATCAATAAAGTCCAAATCAGGATATAAAGTAACCTTATATTTTTTAGATAATATATTAAATACTTGATGATAATTATCATCATAGGGAATTAAAGTAATTGGAACGTCTTTGTCATATAATCTAATACTATTTAGTAAGGTAATACAGTTATCTAAAACTTTATCATTAGCTATTATATATATTCCTTTCATATTATTTATATTTAAAAAATTATTTCCTATTAGTAGTTATTATAGTGGCTTTATTTATAGATATAAATTAAATTTTTAAAGATTTTGTTTATGTTTTTTTACTTTCAATGTTCTTAATATAAAGTTGTTGCTTGAATTGTGTAGAGATAGTCAAGTTAGCTGTTGTGTCTGATACAAAAAAACCTCCTGTTAGGAGGTCAAAAATAATTTAATTAACTGGCAATATATTCTTGGATTACTTCTTTGCGCTTTCTTAGTTTAGTGAGAGCTTCTCTTTCGATTTGTCTGACTCTTTCGCGGGAGATGCTGAGAATGTCACCAATTTTGGAGAGGGTGAGGGGTTTTCCGTCTTCTAAGCCGTAACGTAATCTAATTACGTCTTGCTGTTGCTGGGTTAATTCGGACATCATTTTCTTGAGGTCGAATTGTAAACAAGAATAGTCGGTGAAGTCTTCTGGGGATTGTCCTTTGTCTTCTAATAGTTCTCCTAATTCGGTGTCGTTGTTGTCTCCTACTTTAAGATCTAGGGAGAGGGGTTGACGGGCTTTACCAAGGTATTCTCTAACTTGTTCGGTGCTTAATTCTAAGGCTTCGGCTAGTTCTGCAATGGTGGCAGGGCGACCTTTTTCTTCGGATAGTTTTCTTTGGGTTTGACGAATTTTATTTAATTTTTCGGTAATATGTAAAGGTAAGCGAATAGCTCGGCTTTTCTCGGCGATCGCCCTTGTAATAGCTTGACGAATCCACCAATAAGCATAGGTAGAGAAACGATAACCTTTGGTGGGGTCAAATTTTTCTACGCCCCGCTGCATGCCGATAGTACCTTCTTGGATAAGATCAAGAAGATCTAAATTGCGTTTGAGATATTTTTTGGCGATGGATACGACTAAACGCAGATTTGCTTCTACCATGCGACGCTTGGCTTTTTCACCCTGGGTGATTTTAATTTGTAAATTTTTTTCGGAAATTTTGGCAGCCTTTGCCCATTCTTCCAAAGTGGGTTCTTGATCGAGTTTTTTAGCAAGGGTTTCTTTCTTTTTTTCGAGGGAAACTAGCTCTTGAATATGTTTAGCATAAATAATCTCTTCCTCTTGGGTTAATAGAGGAATTCGACCAATTTCTTTCAAATAAACACGGATTGTATCAATATTCTTGGGTAAAGGTTGCATAAGACAATAATTATCTATACTAGATTAGTTAATAAGATCTAGGGAATTAAAATTATACATAATAGTGCGTAAATCTCGGTCATTTTTTTGAGTTTTTCGCATAACAAACTCGCCTTTTACTATTACTAACCTTGTCTTTCTTGGATTAGTTACGGCATAATAGTAAAGTTGACCACTAATCAATCATAAGGCATAAGGGAAAGTTTTGTAAAACTTTTTTTTAAAATTACCTACAACTTATGTTTCATAAGGGTTACAAGTTTTTTTCTGATTTTCAACCATGGAGCTATGAATCAGTTTGACCAAAAAATGATCTCAGAGTGCTTAGAGTTAGCCAAAAAAGCACTGGGAAGAACCTCCCCTAATCCGTTGGTGGGTGCAGTGGTGGTTAAAAATGGTCAAATTGTGGGCAGGGGCTTCCATCCTCGGGCGGGATTACCCCATGCTGAAGTTTTTGCCCTAAAGCAGGCTGGAGAGGAGGCTAGGGGGGCGACAATTTATGTCAACCTTGAGCCCTGTAATCATCATGGTAAAACTCCCCCTTGTACGGAGGCGATTATTAAGGCAGGAATTAGTCAAGTTGTGGTGGGAATGGTGGATCCTGATGAAAGGGTTGCGGGTGGTGGTATTAAGCGTCTGGTGGCCGCTGGAATAGATGTTAAGGTGGGGGTGGAGGAGGAAGCCTGTCGGCAGTTGAATGAGGCTTTTATTCATCGTGTTATTTATAAACGCCCTTTTGGTATTTTAAAGTATGCGATGACGGTTGATGGTAAGATTGCGACGGCAACGGGCGATAGTAAGTGGATTACGGGGCAAAAGTCACGGGATTATGTTCATTTTTTGCGTTCTGGGTGTGATGCGGTGGTAGTGGGGGGAAATACGGTAAGAAAAGATAATCCCCGTTTAACTACCCATGGGATGAGTAGCCATAATCCTTTGCGGGTGGTAATGTCCAAGGGTTTTGATTTACCTATGGATTGTCATTTGTGGGATACTACCATGGCGCCTACGGTGGTTTTTACTCTCCTTCAAGATGTTGATTCTCCTCTTAAGACTTATTTGTTATCTCGGGGGGTGGAGGTTTTGGAGTATGAAAATCTTTCTCCTACGGTGGTGATGGATAGTTTATATGAGCGTGGTTTTAATTCTGTTTTCTGGGAATGTGGTGGTAATTTGGGGGCAAGGGCGATCGCCTCTGGTATGATACAAAAGGTATTAGGGTTTATCGCCCCAAAAATAATCGGTGGGCAAGGGGGTTTTAATCCTGTGGGAGATTTAGATATTAATGCGATGCAAGATGCTTTAAAGTTACATAATGTTAGTTTACAAAGATTTGATGATGATTTTTTGATCGAAGGATATATTAAACAATGGACAATGGACAATGGACAATGAACAATTATTCTTTTTTTATTCTCTCATTTCAACTTGGTATTACTTAATCATGGTATGAAACATAATTGAATGATACTAGATAGAAATTCTGAGTTCAAATATTATAACCATTGTCTGTTCCCCGTTCCCTGTTCCCTTAAATGATATAATTAATGTTGCCTTTGACCATATTTACGATTAAGGGCGATCGATTAATAAAGCAATTTAATATAAGATTAATGGATATAAATACCTTTATAGAGAAAACTGCAGGAAGTTGGTTTTCTCAGCGCACCACCTACAACATAAATAAAGAAGCCGTCGATAATAGTAAAGCCAACTTAGACATTAACTTATTAGACAAAGATAGCAACCAAGCAAAAGTTATTTGTCAAGAAAATAATCTTAAAACAGAAGATAACATGACCATAATTACCTCAGAATGGGATAACTCTCCCGACTGGGGAAAACCAAAAAAAAGCGGTAACAGTACCATGATTATTAACTATCAAAAAGATGACTTAAAAAATGGTAAAATTTGGCGTCTATTACCTAATCAAAAATTATTAGAAGGTAATTTCACCATAGCCGAAGATGACTCTTTAACCTTTACAATTAAAGAAGATACTCACTCCATCGAAGAAAGAATTTGGTTTGCCAATGATAATCTACGTTTAAGAAACACCGTTATCAAAAGTAAAAATCAAGTAATTGAAACTTCTTTTTATTCAGAAATTAAAAAAATAAAAGTCGAAAATAAAGCATAAATTTTGATACAAATAAAATCAATAAAAATACTCTATATGTAGAAAAAAAGGTGGGAAAATCCCACCTATAATCATCTTTAAAAAAATAGTTAAAAAGCAATAATAAATGATGTTTAGTCATCATTAAAATCTAAAAGTAATTCTCCGACAATAGCTTGTAACTCCGCCTTATCAGGATTGAATAAACTTACCTTTCCAGAAGATGTTTGCTCACCAATCAAAAGAATGGGGGCAAGGGGAGTACAAATATCATATTTTTGTTCTAAGCTATAAAAACTAGCTAAAAACTGTAATTCCTCCACCTCTAACCCTTCTTCCTCATCATCTAATTCTAAACGAATGATGTTATCATCTTCTTCTGGGGGTAAATCTCCACTGGCGGTAAGACTAATACCGGAGCGTTTGAGGGATAAATTCAATTCCCCTAACACAGCTTTAGCATCATCAAAAATAGCATCGATTTCATCATCATCCTCGACAATGACAGTTTCGGTATAATCAGGATCATCCTCATCAACCACATCATCAGTTAAGATAACAATGGTGTTATCAACGGGCATTAGTAACAGATACTTGTTACCTTGATAATTAATTTCGTTTTCAACATAACATTCAAGAAACTTTCCTTGCTCATCATTAATGATGACAATTTCTTTGTCGTCATATTGCCCAAATTGGGAAGGAGACATAATTAGTTTTACTGGGATTTTGATTGATTTTTATTGGTATTATAAAGAATATCATGGTTTGTTAATCTTGTCTCTATTGATGCTTTAATATCTAAAACCTTCGGAAATATTTTAAACTCGAAAATTAGTTAATCTTTGTTGTAATTAATGATGGTGTTGTGAATGATTTTTTTTAAGTAGAGTTATAATTTCATAATTTCTAACACTGCTAAATTAATGGTTAATATTGGTAATTCTTATTAGTAGGTGGTAAAAGTTTTTTATGTCAATCAAAATATTATTGGTAGAAGATGAGAAGCAGTTGGCAGATAGTCTTGCCCATGTTTTAGAAAAGGAGGGTTATAAGGTTGATGTTGCTTATGATGGTAAACAAGGATGGGATTTGACGGTAGAAAATTGTTTTGATCTTTTAATTCTTGATTGGATGTTACCCTATAAAACGGGTTTGAGTATTTGTGAATGTTTACGGGGTTTAAAAAATTGTGCTGATGATAAAAGATTACCTAAGACGGAGATTGACACTCCTGTATTATTTTTAACGGCGAAGGATACTTTAGATGATAGGGTGAAGGGATTGGATGCGGGGGCGGATGATTATTTGATAAAACCGTTTGAGTTGAGAGAATTACTGGCTAGGGTAAGGGCTTTGTTGAGGAGGGGTAGTCAAAGGGTTGATTATGCTGGGGAGGAGGAGAAAAAGATATTGAAAATGGATGATTTAGAGTTGGATGTTAGTAGTCAGGTTGCTTATCGTCAGGGAAGATTACTTAAACTTTCTGATAAGGAGATTAGGTTATTGGAATTTTTTTTACTAAATTCTAATCAGTTAGTTACTCAAGAACAAATATATCATCATTTATGGTCTGAGGCACAAGCGCCTAGTAGTAATGTGGTGGCGGCGGTGATTAGATTATTGCGTCGAAAGATTGAAAGTGGAGGGGAAAAACCTCTTATTCATACTATCTATGGAAAAGGATATTGGTTCGGAGTTCAAGAAAATCTGAAAGGGGTGTAAAATATAATGATGATTATAAATAACTTGGAGAAAATTAAATGTTAACTTTAAAAATTGTTGTCAATATAGTGGTTGCTTCTTTCATTTTAATGTTTATTTTCGGTTTCCTTTCTGGAGATCCTGCACGTAATCCTGGACGCAAAGATGCGGAATAATATAACTATATTACACGAATAGACCTAATTTTCCCGTTATCATCATTGGTATGTAACGGGCTTTTTTTATTTTTAAGGTTTTATACTCTCCAACATTTTTTAGGATGGTTAATGGTGTGATGAACCAAAAATTGATAGAATATTGGTTTGCACCTTTTTTAGTAAACTATAAGAGCAGATAATGTTAAAAAACAATTTTGACTCAGGACAAATTATGTTTCGTAGTGATGAGTTAATGGAGGCGGCTTCTAATCGTTACAAAATTACTGTGCAAGTGGCAAAAAGGGCGAAACAAAGACGTTTTGAAGATTTTGAAAATGTTGAAGAAATTATGAAGCCTGTTTTACGGGCTATTATTGAGATGTCTGATGAGCTTACCCAACCTGAAATTATTAGTGATGATTAGGTTTTTCAAAAGGTTTTCTTGTTTTTCTGGACTTTTTTTACCAAAATTGGTTTATGGTGCGATCGCACTTACAACCTTTTTGATGGTATATTTTTTTCATGGACAGGGTTTAACCTTACAAGGCATAGAAAATCTATCATGGAATAACCCTGTATATGCCCAAAGAATTAGCCCAGAAACTATAGCTTTACAAGTATATGAAAAAATTCCAGAAATACCCAAAAATAATCAATATACTTCTGTTAACAGTGGACAGATAATTCCTGAACATACCTTGATAAGTCGTCTTATCCGTTACCATGAATATATAAAATCTCGCCCCGTTATTTTTCGCCTCGATTGGAAATTAACCCTTGCAGATTATTTAGGTTACAACGAAACCATGAGAGAAGAAAGGTATCCTGGTTTTAGCACCCTAACTGAAAATCCTTTCACAGAAGATGTCAGGTTAATTAGAAGTCTTTCAAGGAAGCAAAGAAATCAATTAGTAGATGTTTTAGTGAGTATTTATCAACCTACTACCCCAGAATCTGAAGAATCATCTGACGACTCAAATCCCGCAGAAAATAATTCTTCCGATAACAATAATACTTCCCCAATATTACCTCGCAGGGGTGGTGCAAACTTATTAATGCCTTAAAACTTATAAAAAATGGATACCAGTAAATTAGATGCCCTGTTGGGAATAATAGCCTTATTAATTGTAGTGGGTGGTTTGATAATGCTATTTAGTGGGGTAAACAAGATGAATGATTAGGGTTACGAAACGAAAGGTGTGTAATTTGTTTCCCCAAAGGCGATAATAAATTATTAATTAATTGGGTGAAAATGTTTTAATTATTCTTACTTTTTTGTTGCTATTAATGTCGCTAGAAATATATAGAAATCAGCTAAAAATAAATTCTTGATTAATTATAAAGTGGCTTCTATTTTCTGGGACATATCTTCTGGCAAATATTGAGTAACTTTTGGGTTATTAACTTCCACATTGGGAGTGGCACACCCGAGGGAAAAAGATTTTTCCAATAAAACTACTTCGGGCATGGTTTCCCAAGATTCTCCAAAGGCTAAAACGGCTAAACTACAAGACTTCCAAGCCCCTTGTACTGACACATTTAATTGTTCACACATTCCGCCTCGCCTTCCTTCTGGGTGATAAAATCGACAGTATCGACAGGCAGAAGCACATTTACTGTTGTTGGGTATCATTTTCTTTTCTATATTTTTTTATTAAAACCTTCTTCTTTATATTATTAACTATCTGGGATCAAGGGTTTTTTGGGTATAACCTAGAGGGAATGAGGGAATCAACTATATTTAGAACTATTTATTTTTTATATTGTCTTAACTATTGCTTAATACAAAGATACATTTACAAAATTGACAAAAAAATGTATATTTAAAAACATTTGTTTTTTTTAAGAGTTTAAGAAAAAATAAAGGGGATCAAGTAAAAAATGCTCTTTTTTTAGTAAAAAATATATTATCTTATGGTTATGTATTTAACTAAGATATTGATGGATATGGCTTTATTTTTGGTAAAAAATATTGATATGGGGCTATATCAAAGAGTTTTCTGAGAAAAAGTTACTTTTTGAGGTGTAGTCTCTCATTTTTCTTTCTGGGGTATTTTTAGGGTTCCGAGAGGGGTAAAAATCAAGGTAAAATAGGTAAAAATTAGTATGCTACTAGATTGTTTTTTAAAAGACTTTAATTATGCTTAATGTTTTGCGTCCTGCTTATCCCCTTTTTTTTGCGGCTTTGAAGGGTAATCCTGAAAAATCACATTTGCAAAGTTTAAGAATTTTAGAAAAAATTGACCATAATCGGCATAAGTCTTGGGGAAAGTGGACGATTCAAGAGCTAGAAAAGTCTTTTTGTATGGATGCACCTAGCCTCAAACAATCGTTATGGGGGATGAATTTCGCTCATCCCATGGGTTTAGCACCTGGTTTTGATAAAAATGGGGTGGGCGCTGGAATTTGGTCTAGTTTTGGCTTTAGTTTTGCGGAGTTGGGGGCGGTAACACTCCATGGACAAGGGGGTAATCCTTTACCGAGGATGTTTCGCATTGAGGGAGATAAGGCGATTTTGAATAGGATGGGGGCGAATAATGAGGGAGCAGAGGCGATCGCCCTTAGACTAAAAGAAACATGGCAAAGAAGCCCGAGAACAATTCCTGTGGGCATAAATTTATGTAAATCGAAGATAACCCCCCTAGAAGGAGCCCATCAAGATTATTTAGGCAGTTTTGAAGCATTACGCCCCTATGCCGACTATTTCGTCATTAATGTTAGTTCTCCCAATACTCCTGGGTTGCGATCGCTCCAGGGAGGGGAACAACTAGAACCCATTTTAAGAACCCTCCAAGAAGCAAATCAAGGGGAAAAACCCATTTTAATCAAAATTGCCCCCGACCTGAGTTGGGACGATATAAAAGGCATTTTAGACCTATCTAGGAACTATAACTTATCGGGTATTGTTGCCACCAATACCACCATCAAAAAAGAGCAACTACAAACAAAAATCCTCAAAGAAACAGGCAATTTATTGGTAGATGAAGCAGGGGGCATCAGTGGTTTACCCCTCAAACAACGCTCCACCGAAGTAATTCGTTTTATCTATCAACAAACCAAAGGAGAATTACCCATTATTGGGGTGGGTGGAATTTTTAACGCCCAAGATGCGTGGGAAAAAATCACCGCAGGGGCTACTTTATTACAATTTTATAGCGGTTGGGTATATGAAGGGCCTTGGGCAGTGAAGGATATTTTGACAGGGTTACAAACTAGATTACAACAGAAAGGATTGAGTAATATTAGTGAGGCGATTGGCGTAGATAATTGATAGTGGATAATTGATAATGGATAATTGATAATGGATAATGTCAATATAAAACTAATTGAGTAGCTGATAAAATCATATTTAAAGATACTCAAGATATGATTACTATTCCCCGTTGCCCATTCCCTATTCCCTCCTACAATGAAAATTGAGACTTTGAAACAGAGACTTAAAAAAGATCGCCCCATGGAAAGTGTTACTCTTCGTATCCCCGAAGATGTGGTAGAAGAATTAAAAACCATAGCTCCTTTATTGGGATTTTCAGGGTATCAGTCTTTAATTAAAGCCTATATAGGGCAAGGATTACGTCATCATAACTATGAGACAAGAAAACCTGATAATTATCCATTATCCATTATCAATTCTCAATTATTCTTCCCTTGTCCAAAGTAAGGTAAAATGTAACAGTCGTATTTGCAAAGAAACATAGAATTGCAGTGATTGAACGCTATACATTGCCCGAAATGGGCGAAATTTGGACTGATAACTATCGACTAAAAACATGGTTGCAGGTGGAAATTGCCGTGTGTGAAGCTCAAGCGGAGTTAGGTAATATTCCCAAAGAAGCCGTGGAAGAAATCAAGGCAAAAGCTGCCTTTGACGTTAACAGGGTTTTGGAAATTGAAGCGGAAGTGCGCCACGATGTGATCGCTTTTTTGACCAATGTTAACGAATATGTGGGCGATGTAGGGCGTTATATCCATTTGGGCATGACTAGCTCTGATATGCTAGATACTGCTTTAGCTTTGCAGATGGTTGCAAGTCTGGATCTCATTTTAGAGGCAGTGGAGGAAACAATCCAAGCAATTCGTTATCAGGCACAAAAACACCGTTATACTGTAATGGTAGGACGTTCCCATGGTATCCATGCTGAACCCATTACCTTTGGTTTTAAGTTGGCGGGATGGTTGGCAGAAATGCGCCGTAACCGTGACCGTTTAGTTAAACTGCGTCAAGATGTAGCAGTAGGTCAAATTTCTGGGGCTGTGGGTACCTATGCAAACATTGAACCTCGGGTAGAGGCGATCGCCTGTAACCTTTTAGGACTACAACCTGACACCGCATCAACTCAGGTAATATCGAGGGATAGACACGCCGAATTTGTCCAACAAATTGCCCTTGTGGGTGCTTCTTTAGAAAGATTTGCTGTAGAAATTCGTAACCTACAACGCACCGATGTTTTAGAAGTAGAAGAATATTTCTCTAAAGGACAAAAAGGCTCATCTGCTATGCCTCACAAACGTAACCCTATCCGTAGTGAGCGTATTACGGGTATGGCAAGAATTATTCGTGGTCATGCGGTGGCCGCCCTTGAAAACGTAGCCCTTTGGCATGAAAGAGATATTTCCCATAGTTCTGTGGAAAGGGTTATCCTACCTGATACTTGTATTTTGATCCATTTTATGCTCAAGGAAACCACTAATTTAGTACAAAACTTGTTAGTTTATCCTGAAAATATGCTCCGTAATATGAATGTATATGGTGGGGTAATTTTCAGCCAAAAAGTTTTACTGGCTTTGGTGGAAAAAGGCATGAGTAGAGAAGATGCTTATCGTGTGGTGCAAGGGTGCGCTCACCAAGCATGGAATACCCAAGATGGTAATTTCCGTAAGTTAATCGAAGCTAGTCCAGACATTAAAAAGCATTTATCCGCAGATGAATTAAAGACTTGTTTTGATCCTAATCAGCACCTCAAAAATCTTGATCAGGTTTATGAAAGACTAGGTATTTAAGATCCCCCCTAGCCCCCCGCGAATTCGGGGGGAAGAAATAGGTTTTTAATGTAGTTCAGGCTTTCGTAGTTCGGGCTTCTAGCCCGATTTCTCAACAAATCTCATGATACTGTTGCCCACCGTGTAATGAATTACACGGCTAACGGTAGTTCGTTCAATAAATTGAACTAAAGTTAATTGTTTTAATATCTTTGTTAATTAATTTTATTAGTTGACTCTGGTGAGCGGATTTATTATGAAATATTCTGAAAGAAAAAACCATTTTTCTCTAAAACCATGAAAATTGCTGTAATTGACTATGATATGGGTAACTTGCACTCGGTGTGCAAGGGTTTGGAAAAGGCGGGAGCAATTCCCGAAATTACTGATTCTGCGGAGGTAATCGCCCAAGCTAAAGCCATTGTGTTACCTGGGGTTGGTTCATTTGATCCTGCCATGGAACATTTAAAGGAACGTAATTTAATTGAACCCCTCAAAGGCGCGATCGCCTCTGGAACACCATTTTTAGGTATTTGTTTAGGTTTACAAATCCTTTTTGAGTCTTCAGAGGAAGGTAAGGAGCAAGGTTTAGGGGTAATAAAGGGTAAGGTCCGTCGTTTTCAATCTGAACCAGATTTAACCATTCCTCACATGGGATGGAATACCATGACAAAAACTCAAGCAGTGCATCCTCTGTGGGCTGGGCTACCCCCTGAACCCTATCTTTATTTTGTTCATTCATTTTATGTCGATCCTACGGATAAAAGCGTAATTGCAGGGGAAGTTACCCATGGTAGTCAAAAGGTTACAAGTGCGATCGCCCATAAAAACCTCATGGCAGTGCAATTTCACCCCGAAAAATCCTCCGATTACGGCCTAAAAATCCTCTCCAACTTCGTTAACTTAATCGAGAATAAAAAAAATTAATTATTAATTGTTTTCCCTATTCCCCGTTCCCTAGCTTTTAAATAACAAAAGGTAACAAACTGTTACAGTTCATAACAGACATAGTAAATAGGGGCTAAGTCAGTGATAGCATTGCCTAGATAGTAAATCTGATTTCTATAAAAGCAATATCTCTATGAGCGAAACAATCCAATTAACAGGTCAAATGCCTAAATTTGGCGGAAGCACTGGCGGTTTACTCTCTGCAGCTGACAGGGAAGAAAAATACGCCATTACTTGGACTAGTAGTAAAGAGCAAGTATTTGAAATGCCCACTGGTGGCGCTGCCATTATGAATGAAGGGGAAAACCTCTTTTACTTTGCTCGTAAAGAGCAATGTTTGGCTTTAGGTACTCAATTACGCACCAAATTTAAGCCTAAAATGGAAGATTATAAAATTTACCGTGTATATCCTAATGGTGAAGTACAATATCTTCATCCTGCTGATGGTGTATTCCCTGAAAAAGTTAATGAAGGGCGTGAATTCCACGGTAAAAAAGATAGAAATATCGGCAGAAATCCTGAGCCTGTTACCCTCAAGTTTTCTGGTAAAAATCCCTATGATGTTTAATCAATAGGATTCAAAATTATCATAATAATATTCCCCTCTCTAGGTTTGGAGTAGGGGATTTTTGATATATTTACCTTGCCATTTATCGACAAAATTTTGACTTAGTTGGTCGATATTTTTTTCTCTGATTAGGGGGATTAATTGTAAATATTTTCGCCAAGACAGTGGCAAGGAATGGTAACCATTATTTAAACCTAATAGTAAGCCTGTAACAATGGCAGTAAGTTGTTTTTGATGTTCAAAACAGGTACTTCTTAAAAGTGATATTTCTACATAATTGGGTAAGCTAATAAAACTATAAATTGCTTGATAGATGAAAATTTCTTGGGGGTTATATAATTCCTTGATTTGTTTTTCTACTGCTTTAATATTATTGTTTGTATATGTTATGGAACATAGTGTAGTTAATTGTTTCCTATCACTGTTTATTAGTGTTTGCCAATTTAAATGGTCTTTTTTTGTTAAGACTAACCGAAATATTTCCATCAGATCAAAAATACTTTCTTCCCTTAGATTATCTATCAATAGTTTTTCTTTTATTTCTTGTAAATAGGTTGCTAATTTTAGTGGATTTTCGTAGCAATATAAAATTAAGGGTATAAGGGCGATCGCCCTTTTTTCTAAATTTAAATCGATAAAATAAACACCATGGCTCTCTAAACTATATAACCAATCATTAACAGAAAAAATATCATTATTACTAATATTTTTGAGACTTAAAAATAATATATTTAAACCATCTGAAATGTTCTGAAAATCATCATTAAGAAATAGTTGAGAATGGGGATAAGAAGAAAAATAATTACCCCCTAAAGCACCCCATAACGCACCCTTTAAAGCTGATTGATTAAAATATTGCACTGGATAACCTATCGTTAAAATGAATCATTCACCATAGATAATGAAAAATTGATCACATTTTAACCCTAAAATAGTTTTTTTGTATGTATCAATGGGTTAAAAATCATCCGACACAACCTCTAATTGAATATAACAATAACGAAAACTATTCAAATATAATAGGTTCAATAATTCCCGATTCTCTATTTCCCCTCAAAATCAGTGATCAAAAATGTTATTGATGACATTGGCTATTATTATGATACGTCTTGTACGGAGATACTAAATGCTATATATTAGCAATAATTACAGTTGTTTTATTCATAAAAGATGCGAACTAAACAAAGGAGCAAAAAAACGTCCTTTTCTTTGATCATTCCTTTCACCATTGCTTTACTGGTGTTGGGATTGAGCTTCTTTGGGAGTCTAATTTTGGGGGTAGCTGATATTTCCTTGGCTGATTTATATGATGCTTTTTATAATTTTGATAACTCCACAGAACATTTAATTATCCGCACCCTAAGACTGCCGAGAGCGATAGTTGCGGTGATGGTGGGGGGTGCTTTAGCCATGGCAGGTTGTTTGATGCAGGGTATTACTCGTAATCCTTTGGCCGATCCCGGTATCTTGGGCATCAATAGTGGTGCGGCTTTGGCGGTAGTTAGTGCAAGTTTATTTTTTAGGGATGGTAATCTGACGACTTTTGCTTTGTTTGCTTTTTTGGGAGCGGGAATAAGTGCGATCGCAGTTTACTTTTTTGCTTCACGGAGTAAGCAGGGTTTATCCCCCTTGAGTCTCACATTAGCAGGGGCTGCCATTACTGTTTTTACTTCTTCCCTCACCAGTGGCATTTTGATTATTAACCAGCGCACCTTAGAAGAAATTCGTTTTTGGTTAGCAGGGGCGATCGCCGGTAGAGATATACAATTAGTTACGCAGATACTACCTTATTTTATCGTCGGTTTTATCCTCGCCCTAGCATTATCAAGACAAATTTCTATCCTTAGTTTAGGGGAAGAAACCGCCAAAGGTTTGGGCCAAAATACCCTGCTTATTAAACTCTTAGCCATGGTAGCAGTAATTCTTTTGGCGGGGGCAAGTGTTGCCATTGCAGGACCTGTGGGCTTCATTGGCTTGATTATGCCCCATGGGGTGCGTCTGCTGGTGGGTAATGACTATCGCTGGATATTGCCTTTTTCCTTGGTGGGTGGGGCTATTTTACTGCTCAACGCAGACATCATCGCTAGGTTGATTATTCAACCCCAAGAAGTACCCGTGGGTTTAATTTTGCCCATTTTAGGCGCTCCTTTTTTTATTTATCTCATTCGCTGGAAAACCATTACCCGTTAAACCATCCATGAAAAATCCTTGGTTAATTATTCGCTTTCAAAAACCCCCTGTTTCTTTTTGGTTAGATGGGCGATTACCAAAAGTACTATTAATTTTAACTCTCAGTTTATTGCTAGTAATTATTATTAGTCTTGTTCAGGGAGAATATTATATTGCACCCCTTGAAGTAGTTAAAACTCTCCTTCGATTGGATACTAACTCAGACGCTCAATTTATTATCAATACCCTCCGTTTACCTCGTACCCTTGTTGCCCTTTTGGTGGGAGTGGGCTTGGCGATCGCAGGTTGTATTATGCAAACAATCACCCGTAATCCCTTAGCAGATCCCAGTATCATCGGCATCAACGCAGGGGCAGGGTTAACCGCTGTTTTATTCATCGTGATTTTCCCTAACTTACCCATCGCCCTATTGCCCATATCGGCTTTTGTGGGGGGTTTATTGGTGGCAGGGGCAATTTATTTGGTGGCGTGGCAGGGGGAAAACTCTGTAATCCGTTTAGTGTTAGTGGGTATTGGTTTTAACTTTATGGTTTTCGCTATTACTAATATTATCGTTACCTTCGGCAATATTAACAGTGTTTCTCAAGCCTTGGTGTGGTTAACAGGGAGTGTTTATGGCAAAACCAACGCCCAAGTTTTGATTTTGTTGCCTTGGATTATGATTTTTATGATCATAGCTTGGATTATGAGCAAAGAATTAAATAGTCTTAATTTAGGAGAAAATCTGAGTATTGGGTTAGGTTTACCCCTTGGTAAAGTGCAGTTAATGCTTTTAATCACCAGTGTGGCTTTATCTAGTGCTAGTGTGGCGATCGCAGGTACTATCGGCTTTGTGGGTTTAGTTGCCCCCCATATGGCTCGTTTTTTGGTAGGTAACACCCATCAGGGTTTAATTCCCGTTACAGGTTTAATGGGGGGTTTGTTGGTGGTTGGTGCAGATGTGATGGGAAGGTGGTTATTCAGCCCCACAGAGTTACCCTGTGGCATCGTTACCGCTATTATTGGGGCGCCGTATTTCCTTTTTTTATTGACTAAGTCTCGATGATAGGGGGATATTTTGGAAAAAAAATCAAGTTTTTTTAAGTAAAACAAATTACCTACAGTTTACATAACTCACATTTTATTTCTGATAAAAAAATTAAGTTCAAAAAATCTTAAATGCAATGAAACAATTATCCGCCAGAGAAATTAGCCTTGGTTATCAAAATACGACAATCATTAATAACTTAACCCTAGAAATTCCTGCGGGAAAAATAACTATTCTCATCGGGGCAAATGGTTGCGGAAAGTCAACCCTGCTCAAAGGTTTGGGGCGTATTCTTCACCCCTCTGGGGGTATGGTTTATTTAGATGGTAAAGCCATTCAGAAATTACCTAGTAAAACCGTTGCCAAAACCATGGGTATTTTACCCCAAAATCCTAGCGCCCCCGAGGGTTTAACGGTTAAAGATTTGGTAGCCCAAGGGCGTTATCCCCATCAAAAATGGTGGCAACAATGGAGTATGGAAGACGAAAAATTAGTTAATGAAGCCTTGGAAATTACTGCTATGGCAGAATTTGCCCATCGGGAGTTGGATTCCCTGTCGGGGGGGCAAAGACAAAGGGCGTGGATTGCTATGACGTTGGCTCAAAATACGGAAATTTTGCTATTAGATGAGCCAACTACGTTTCTTGATTTAGCCCATCAAATCGAGGTTTTGGACTTATTGACGGAGTTAAATCATCGCTTGGGGCGCACCATCGTAATAGTGTTGCATGAGTTGAATCAAGCTGCCCGTTATGCCGATTATTTGGTGGCGATGAAGGAGGGTTATATCTATGTGCAGGGGAAGCCTGAGGAGGTGATGACTACTGAGAATATTTGGGAGGTTTTTGGTTTGTCTGCTCAGATTATAGCTGATCCTGTGAGTAATACTCCTTTATGTATTCCTATTAGTAAAAAGTTTTCTTTTTCTCAATTGTCTTAATTTTTTGGGAGGATTAAATGGCGATCGCACTTTCGGCTTCAAATTGGCATAATTATTGGCAACAGGAATGTATATCCGTGGTTAATTCTGTGGGTAAAACTGAAGAAATTTGGCAGGAAAAGGGTTTATTAGGGGAATCTTTGGAGAAATATATTCCTTTATGTCATGGTTTATTTTTGGAAATTTCTGATTCTCAAATGTATGAAAATGTAGTTTTTTATTCTGAATATAAAGAGCAAAATTATTTAGACAATATTGTTATTAATTTTGTGGTATCTGGTAATGTGAAAACTATTCATCATGGGGTGACGGATTATGTTTGGGAAACCGCAGGAAAAAATTATATTGAGTTTTGGGATTCTCGTCAGGAGACGGAATATTGGACTAAGTGCGATCGCATCTTAAAACTAAGGGTAGGTATTGAAGTCGATACTTTACGGGCAATGAGTGAAGATTGTTTAGATACCTTACCCATGGAGTTAAAACATTTAGTAGAGGGCAAAAAAATGCTTCCTTGTTATCGTCAGGGAAATAATACTATGGCGATGAATCATGCCCTTTCTCAAATTATCAAATGTCCCTATCAAGGATGTACCCGTAATTTTTATTTAGAAAGTAAAGCTCTCGAATTAGTTTCTTTATGGTTGGCAGAAAATACTAATAATATTGATGCTGATGTTAATTTATCTTTGAAAAAAAAAGACATTGAAGCTCTTAATTATGCAAAAGAAATAATTAATAAAAACCTCCAAAATCCCCCTAGTCTTCAAGAATTATCCCATAAAATATGTTTAAATGAATTTAAATTAAAATCTGGGTTTAAACAACTATTTGGAACTACTGTTTTTGGTTATTTACATCAACAAAGAATGGAATATGCTCAACATTTATTAAGGCAAAATAATCTAAAAGTAACTGATATTGCCTATTTGTGCGGTTACTCTAGTTTACCTTCCTTTTCTAAAGCCTTTAAAAAATATTTTGGTATTAGTCCTAAGGGCGATCGTATTTTATTTTAATCCATACTTGATATTTAATACAAAGGTACGCAAACGAAAATAAAGTTTGTCGTCTTCATGAACAAAGACTATCTTCACATTGATTTAATGAATTTGAAAAAAAATCCGTTTAGGATAAGAAAATTTCATTTTGGATAAGAAAAAAAAATCCAAATTCCTTACACTGTTAATTTAACTGATAAATATATGCAATAAGTGTGAAGGAGATAAAGATGAAAATGAGATCTTATTGTTTGGCTTCGGGGGTAATAAGTGCGATCGCCCTTACCTATACACAGTCAGCCATAGCTCAAGAAATAATCAGCAATGGGGAATCTAAAATTCAGCAATCATCAACCATTGCCGAACCATTAGCAAAAACCAGTCAATCATCAACCATTACCACATTAAATGTAGTTAATAATTCCGAGAAGATTGTTATTACCCTTGATGATATTGTGGATCAAATATCACAACCTCAAATAATTAGTGATATAAATACTATCTTTATTGACTTTAATAATCTAAAAATATCCCAAGATCAAGAATTTATCCAAATCAATCCCCATGAAACCATCCAAGAAACAAAAGCCTTTTCCACCGACGAAGGCGGATTAAGGATTATCATCATTGGTAAAAATCAAACCCCAGAGGTTAACATCGCTTCCATCGCCAATGATTTAACCATCAACATCGCCACCGAAAACCCCACTTTCATGGCTCAAAATAATAGTCCTGACATAGAAGTATTTTCCACCCAAGAAGCCCAACCAGAGAGCTATTTTACCCCCAATTCCACCACTGGCACGGGTACACAAACCCCATTAATTGATGTGCCTCAGTCTATCCAAGTTATACCAGAAAGGGTTATTGACGATCGCAACGTACAAGAATTAGGCGATGCCCTAGAGACAATCCCAGGGGTAGTTTCGGCAGGGGGTAGGGGTACCAGTGGATTTGGCCCTGGTTTTACCATCAGAGGATTTAGAACCAACGAAAATTTATATCGTAATGGTATTCCCTATTTTTCTCTTGCACCTTTGCAAACCGATGATTTGGCTAGTGTAGATGTTTTAAAAGGTCCTGCTTCCATATTATATGGTGCGGCCGAACCCGGGGGCATTGTTAATTTAACCCCAAAACAACCATTAGAAAATCCCTTTGCGGAAATTTCTGCCACCGTTGGCAGTTTTGATAATTATAAAGGTGCGATCGATTTAAGTGGCCCTTTAAATGAAGATAAAACCGTTAAATATCGCTTTAATTTAGCCTATAGAAACTATGGCAGTTTTCGTGATTTTGTAGAAGGAAGAAGTATCTTTATTTCCCCTACTATTACATGGGATATAAGTCCTCAAACTTCTCTGAATATTTATGCCCAATATTTTGATATTAGTGAAACCAATGATGAAGGAATACCTGTATCAGAAAACGGTATTATTGATTTACCAAGAAATCGTTTTTTAGGGGAAGATTTTGCCGAATTTAGTCAGCAACAATTCACTATCGGTTATAACTTTGAACATCAATTTAATGATAATTTAGCCCCACGGCATAATTTACAATATCTCAATTATACACCCCTAAGATATATCCCATTTTTTGATGATTTTCCCGATGAACAAACAGGGGAGTTACCCCGACTAGCCTATGCAGCAGATGGGAATTATAATCGCTTATTTACTGATGCTAAATTAGAAAGTAAATTCAACACAGGAAATATTGAACACCAACTTTTATTAGGGGTTGAATATCAACATTTATCCGAGCGCCCCGGGTTTCAATTTAGCGATCCTTATCCTAGCATTAATATTTTTAATCCTGTTTATACTAGAGTGCCCTATGACATTGAAAATGAATTTTTTAGAGATGATTTTGTTAATCGTTTTGCAGTATATATACAAGATCAAATTAAATTTAGTAATAACCTAATTTTCCTAGGTGGATTACGTTATGATCATGCTTATCAATTCCGTACAGCAGGTTTTGTGGGTGATTCTCGTGATGAATTTGAGCAAACAGATAGCAAAATTTCCCCTCGTTTTGGTTTAGTTTATAAACCCATTCCGAATGTTTCCCTATATACATCCTATACCAGTTCATTTCGTCCTAGCTTTGGGGCTAGTCGTAACGGTGATGGCTCGAGTTTTGAACCTGAAACTGGGCAACAATGGGAGGTAGGTGTTAAGGCTGATTTACTAGATAGATTGAGTGTGACGGCGGCATTTTTTGACATTAAAAAACAGAACATCAGTACCGATGACCCCACCAATCCTTTATTAAGCATCCAAACAGGGGAACAAACTAGCAGAGGTTTTGAGGTATTCGTTAATGGGGAAGTTTTACCAGGCTGGAATGTTATCGGTGGATTTAGCCATTTAGATGCTTTTGTCAATCGAGATAATAGCGGATTTGAAGGTAATATTTTGGATAATGCCCCTTCTAATCAATTTAGTTTATGGACTACTTATGAAGTCCAAGAAGGAAATTATCAAGGGTTAGGTTTCGGTTTGGGCTTATTTTATGTGGGGGAAAGGCAAGGCACTTTAGACAATACTTATATTTTACCTAGTTATTTTCGCACGGATTTAGCTTTGTTTTATAAGCGAGATAATTGGGATGCTCAAGTTAATATCGAAAATTTATTTGATACTAATTATTTTGAATCAGGGGAGTTTTTCTCTGCTCGTCCAGGGGCTCCTTTTACTGTTTCGGGTAAGTTTTCTTGGCGTTTTTAATTTGTATTCGTACTGAAATGATTACTTCTCAGCTTTGCCCCTAAATCTCTACTCCTTTGTCTTCTATATCTCCCCTTAAAAGGGGAGAGAGGGGACTTTAATAGTAATTATTTACTTCCACTTATATAAAGAAATAATTAGCTTTTGTCCAAAATATCTTTTATAACATTTGTTCATTTTATGAATAATTTATGACTAAAAAATATATCTTTTTAATAATTGTAAGTTTCTTCTTTTTAGGTTGTCAAAATCAAAATATTGATAATAATTTAGAGTCTTTTTCTAAGAATAATTGTCAGCAAGTGGAACATTCTGAGGGGATTACTTGTATTCCTGAAAACTGGGAAAGTTTGGTATCTGTTGATTTTGTGACGGCAGAAAATGCGATCGCCCTTGGAATTAAGCCCATGGGAGTTCCTTTTTCGGGTTTAACAGTCCATTTAGAGGAACAATTGACGGAGGTTACAGACATAGGGCTTTCGGGAGAGCCTAATTTAGAGAGGATTTTAGAATTACAACCTGATTTAATTGTGGGTACGGACTATCAAGCCACTATCTATCCCCAATTATCTCAAATTGCCCCTACAGTGCTAATTAATTTTGCCCACAGCGGTCAATGGAAAGCTGTATTTAAAGAGTTTAGCGAGGTAATCGGCAAAAAAGAGGTGGGGGAACAAGTAATGGCAGAATATGACCGAAGAATAGCAGATTTTAAAGAAAAAATGGGCGATCGCCTCCAGGATACCGAAATATCTATTGTCAGGATTTACCCCGACAATATCAACCTTTATCTACGGGATTCCTTTCCCGGCACCATCATCGCCGATGCAGGATTACAACGCCCCGAAAGTCAGGATATTGGGGCAGAAGAAGCCCAAAAAATAGCAGGAAATCCCATTCAAAGGAGCATTAGCAAGGAAGCATTAAGCCAAGCCGATGGGGATGTCATTTTTATTTGGACTGGAGAAAATGACCCCGAAATCAATGCCGAATTACAAGAGAAATTAGACGAGTTACAGCAAGATCCCCTCTGGCAAAATCTCAAAGCCGTGAAAAATGGTCGAGTTTATCAAGTGCCTAGTTATTGGATTGGTTCAGGGGCGATCGCCGCTAACCTAGTTTTAGACGATTTATTTAAGTATTTAATACCCGAAGAAACTAACTAAAATTATTATGAAAAAAGAAAAATTATTTATCTGTAAATCCTGCCAAATATCCCCTGAAATAGAAAAAATAGAAGGGAAAACAGGGGGATATTATCTTTATGAAAACCTCATCAAAGAAGCAGAACAATCATCCATAGAAATTATAAAAAGTGGCTGTTTATGGACGTGTAACCAACCCTGTGCAGTATCATTTTTAGCTAATAACAAATATACCTATCATTTTGTCAATATTCCCCCATTGCAAGAAGAATATTATCAAGCCTTATTAGAATTTGGAGAACTATATACAGAAAGCGAAAACGGCTATATCTTACCCGCAAAAGTACCCGAAATTTTAAAAGAAAAACTTCTCGTCAGAGTACCCGCAGTAGATACCTATGCTGAAAAAAAAACTAGTAAATAAACCTAAAAATCTCAACACATTTTTAACATTATGGGTAGGCATTACCCTCTCAACCATTGGCACACAAATGACCAATTTTGCCATCACCCTATGGGCATGGGAAGCCACCGAAAAAGCTACCCCTTTAGCACTAATTATCTTCTTTGTACAAGCACCAAGGATTATCGCTTCTTTATTTGCAGGGGTAATCGTAGATAGTTTTAACCGTAAATATTTGATGATGTTGGGGGATACCGTTGCAGGAATTTCCACCATGGCAATTTTAACCTTATTACTCACTGATAATTTACAAATTTGGCATTTATATTGTACAGGCGCAGTTAACGGATTATTTAGCTACTTTCAAGACTTAGCTTTTTCCACATCCATGGCGATGATTGTACCAAAAAAAGATTATGCTAGAGCCACAGTAATGGAAGATTATTTAACCTATTCTGCAGGAGAAATATTAGCCCCTTTTTTAGCAACCTTTTTTTATTATCAACAGGGGTTAAGTAGCATTTTAATTATTGATTTATTAACCTTTTTTATTGCTATTTTCACAGTTATCATTGTTAAGATACCCCAACCAACTCACAACTTTAATTGTCAGGAAAACTTAAGAGATAAATTAACTTTTGGTTTTCGCTATATTTTCAACAATTCTAGTTTACTAGCTTTACTTATTTTCCTATTAATCACTAATTTCGTCAGTAACATTGCTTGGGGTATATTTCCTGCTATGATTTTAGCTCGAACTAACAACTCAGGAACTATATTAGCTATGATTCAAGGGGCTATGGGCATGGGTGGAGTAGTGGGGGGAATCAGTTTAACTCTGTGGAGAGGATTTAGAAATCGAGTAAAAGGATTGTTATTAGGTAATTTTTTGACAGAATTTAACAGTATTTTAATTGGTATATTTCAAATTCCTTCTTTCTGGATGGTATCAGCTTTTTTAATGTCTTTTTTTGCTCCTTTGGTTGGTAGTTGTAATCAATCAATTTGGCTTTCTAAGGTTGAGCCTTCTATTCAAGGAAGGGTATTTGCATCCCGTTATTTTATAGCTCAGATAATGTCTCCTGTGGGTTTATTAATTTCGGGATTTTTAGCGGATAATGTTTTCGAGAAGTATTTTAATAGTGGCTCAATTTTTAACTTTATTTTTGGTGCTGGTGAGGGAAGTGGTATGGCTTTACAATATAGTTTATTTTCTTTTTTGGGAGTAGTTATTAGTTTAATTGCTTTCCGCATTCGAGTGTTAAATGACTTAGAAAATAGATTAATTGATATTAACGATTAAACGGATGCACTACTTATATAGTGAGTTTAATTAGCCTTTATCTTTATTATTTTTACAAAAGAAAATAACGATTTTTTTTATTTAAAATTGGATACCTAACACCCCAAACCAAAGACTAATCATTTTTTTTCCACAACGTTAGTCAAATAATAACAAACCCTTTTAGTCTATTCATTGACAACGAATGAATCACGAGAATTTTTCCATCTATTTTGTAATCTTTTAATGGAAGAATTTAGATATTTTTGTTTAAAATCCACCTCATCAGCTTTTTTGTTGATGTAAGATATATTTCTGTTTAATAGTGCAGGAGTATCATCATAGCCAGAAACTCTATTATCTAAGTTACTTATATTACTCTTATTGCTTTCATTCATTAAAATCTCAAAATTAATTAATTTAGAGGTATCATTGCCTATCTTCTGCCGTAATTCATCATAAAAATACTTACAATAAACTTGATCAAGTTTTGTTGCTTTGCTGATTATCCACTCCTCGATAGTTATTCCCGTCAAATCAGCTTTTGTAAAATTTGCCCCCGACGCATTGACATTACTCAAATCAACGTTATTTAAATTGCAACCCATCAAATCTGCATCTTCTAAATTTCCTTGGGTGAAATAGGAGTTACTCAAATTAGCTTCTGTGAAAGTAGCTAGTTTTAAATGGCTTTTAATGAAATAACATTCGATTAATTTAGCTTTCGTTAAGTCTGCATTCTTTAAGTTTGCATTACTAAAATCTGTGTCCTTAATATTGCTTTTGACTAAAGTTACATTAGTCATATTTGCTTTGCTAAAATTACTTTTGCGGATAATAGCTTCACTTAAATTAGCCCCCTCAAAATTAGCATTACTACAATTAGCTTGATTTAAATTAACTCCCGCCAAATTTGTATCAGATAATATTGCCCAACTAAGATTGATATTCTTTAAATCTCTTTTTGTTAAATCAACTCCACTCAAATTTGGAATCACATCAGGATTTTCTTTTCTCCATTGATTCCACTCCAAAACACTATTAGAAGCCAGAAAACTTAGGAAGTCAATCATATTTTTAATATTTTCTTAAGATTTATGAACATGTTAGAACATATTTATATAAAATGGGTGTAATAACAAATACATTATGAAAAAAAGTATTTATATTGTAAAATATCCTTGATTTGATGTTACAAAGTATGATGTAAGCGTAATCATAATGTAATACATCAAGTTATAAAAAATAATCTTTATCATTGAAATAAAAACAATCTAGCCTATCATTTACCTAAATAATTTACTACTGATAAGAAAATAAAAATTATAGAGTAAATAAAAAGAAATTTTTTTAATCATCCCATTGCAAGGATCGTGGCGTGAACTATAATTGAATTACCTTAACAATTAAAATGTCAAAATATTATTTCTCACCATTATTGATTCTCCTCCCAAACAAAAAATAATGTTCAACATGAGAAACACCCCAATAGCTAACACCTTAAAATTATTGGCATTGCTGATTTTGAGCATGAAACATTATTAAATTACAGTAAGTGTATAGTATTAAAACTATACTATTATTACTATTGCCCATTCCCCATTGCCAAACAAAACTAAAAATTATATCTTAATTCACCAACGCCAAATTATTCTGTGTTTTGCATAGAAATCAGCTTAATCATCACCGCTTTAAAAGAAAAAAGTAACAATGGTAACTTTCAATTACCATATTTTTCAAGGTACAATTGCCTTACAAAATAATCAGTAATCAAAAAAATTTATGGAATGGACTTCAGAAGCAGAAGCAAAATTGAAAGAAATACCTTTTTTTGTACGCCCTGCCGCCAGAAAGAAGATTGAAAAGTTTGCCCAAGAAAATGGAGAAGTAACTATTACAGTGGAAGTTTATCAACGGGCAAAAGCTAAGTTTAATTAGAGTATATCACCAAAATTACTTGAATCAAGGTGAGTTTTAGGAGTTAGGTTAAAAATTAAAAATGCTGTTAATTTGATACTTTTAGCATAAATTAATTAAAGATTAACGATCACTAAAAGAAAGTAATCTTGACTGATTTTACTAAAAACAAGGTTGTTTTCTGTTGATTGTCGATCATAATAAGAACAGAATCAGATTAAATAAAAGATGATGGATAATTTACAATTGTGGCAACGTTATCAAGACTGGCTTTATTATCACGAAGGTTTAGGGCTTTATGTTGATATAAGTCGCATGGGTTTTGATGATGATTTTTACAACAATTTACAACCAAAATTTGTTGATGCTTTTGAGGCGGTAGCAAAATTAGAGCAAGGCGCCATTGCTAATCCTGATGAAAAAAGAATGGTGGGGCATTATTGGTTACGCAATGTAGATATAGCCCCTAATCAGGAGATAAAAAAAGAAATAAATGATAGTTTGACGAAAATAAAAGCATTTGCCACGGATATTCATTCAGGTAATATAACCACCCCTGATGGGGAAAAGTTTACCGATTTATTGTCAATTGGTATTGGAGGCTCAGCTTTAGGCCCTCAATTTGTTTCTTCTGCCCTCACCACAACCCATCCTCCTTTAAAGATTCACTTTATTGATAACACAGATCCCGCAGGAATCGATCGCACCTTAGCCCAAATTGGAGATAAACTAAAAACTACCCTAGTATTAGTAATCAGTAAATCAGGAGGCACTCCCGAAACCCGTAACGGGATGTTGGAAGCCAAAAAAGCCTATACAGATAAAGGCTTAAACTTTGCCGATTATGCCGTAGCCATCACCATGCCCGATGATAGCAGTAAATTATATAAAATTGTTCAGGAAGAAAAATGGCTAGAATGTTTTGCCATGTTTGATTGGGTAGGGGGGCGCACCTCAGAATTATCCGCCGTGGGATTGTTACCTGCCGCCCTAGAAGGCATCGATATTCAAGGAATGTTAGATGGGGCAAAGGAAATGGATATGGCTACCCGTATCCCCGATGTGAAAAAAAATCCTGCCGCCCTTCTTGCCCTTGGTTGGTATTATGCAGGGAATGGTAAGGGGGAAAAAGACATGGTAATTTTACCCTACAAAGATAGTTTATTATTGTTTAGCCGTTATCTACAACAGTTGGTGATGGAGTCTTTGGGTAAAGAAGAAGACTTGGACGGAAACAAAGTTTATCAGGGTATTGCTGTATATGGTAACAAAGGTTCAACGGATCAACACGCCTATGTGCAACAGTTGAGGGAAGGGGTTGCCAATTTCTTTGTTACTTTTATTGAGGTATTAAAAGATAGGGCTGGAAATTCCTTGGAGTTAGAGCCAAACATCACCAGTGGTGATTACCTTTCGGGGCTGTTACAGGGTACGAGAAAAGCTCTCTATGACAACGGTAGGGACTCCATTACGGTTACTATTAATGAGGTTACGCCAAAAATGATTGGTGCTTTAATTGCACTCTATGAAAGGGCTGTTAGTATCTATGCTTATTTAATTAATATTAATGCTTACCACCAACCCGGGGTTGAGGCTGGTAAAAAGGCAGCTGCTTCTATTTTAGATTTACAAAAGAGGGTTTTAGAAGTAGTTAAAAGCTCAAATAATTCTCTGACAATTGCGGATATTGCTAATCAAGTTGATCCTCAAGAAATAGAAGCTATTTATAAAATTTTACGCCATTTAGAGGCTAATAATAGAGGTATAAATATTAAGGGCGATCCCGAAAGGATATGCTCCGCAGGACGCACCTCACCTAGTCAATTAATCGTCCAATATCATTCCTAAAGTAACATTAGTTATTAACTAAACTCCCCCTTTAATAAGGGGGTCAGGGAATTTAGTTCAAATTATTTTACATTGCTGTTAATCTTGAAATAGATGAAAAAAACTCTTAAAAAACTATGGTTTTATATTGAAATAATTATTTTTTTCCCCCTCCTAATTCCTTATTATTTTACCACAGAAAAAGAGCTAATAAAACAAGATAATCAAAAATGGGTTGAGTATCTATCTATACAATCAAAAAATCTAATAATTCAACTAATTACACTCTTAAAAAACGCTCCCGAATATCGAAACTTATACTACTTTCGCCTAAAAAAAGGAAACCTAACAGCCAAAATCATCAGCCAAATTCTGAAAATAATTTATCGTCCCTGTGGTTATTTCTTCCTTGATGAATCCTGTAATATCGGTGGAGGCTTATTCATTCAGCACGGTTTCAGTACCATCATTATGGCAGACATGGGCGAAAATTGCTGGATAAATCAACAAGTAACCATCGGCTACAAAGACAAAACAGGCAGACCAAAAATTGGTAATAACGTCAGAATTACCGCAGGGGCAAAAGTGATCGGCAACATCGAAATCGGTGATAACGTAGTAATCGGCGCCAATGCCGTAGTCACCAAAAATGTACCCCCTAACTGCGTAGTGGTGGGAATTCCCGCCTACATTATTAAAAGAGATGGGGAAAAAGTAAAACAAGAGCTAAGATAAACATAATCAGCAATGAGTAGTTATTTTGAAACAGAAATCATGCACGCATTATCAATTCCCACTTGGATAGTCCATGTTTCTAGCGTCATCGAATGGATAGCCGCCATTTGGTTTATCTGGCGTTACGCAGAAGTAACAGGGGAAGATAGTTGGCGTTGGTTAGCATGGGGAATGTTACCCGCCCTTGTTAGCGCCATGTGTGCTTGTACTTGGCATTTTTATGATAATTTACCCCGTTTAGAATGGCTCGTTACCATCCAAGCTCTTACTACTGTTATTGGTAATTGTACCCTTTGTTTAGGGGCTTGGAAAATTTGGAGCTTCGCCACCAAACAAGAAAGCTAGTTAATGGTTAATCTGAGTTCGGGATAAAATTTATGGTCTTGTAAAGAATTGACAACTATTTTATTGCTTATTCCCTATTCCCCGTTCCGTCTTCCTGAGATTATTTTGATTATGATCAGTTTTTTCGAGCAGATTAAGACAAAAATCTGAAAAATATCTGAAGATCAAACCATAATGAGTTAAGATCCTTAACATAGAAAATCTTAAATTACTATAAAAAAAATTTAACGGAGGCAATTTATGGCTTTAGTTCCTATGAGACTTCTGCTTGACCATGCAGCAGAAAATGGTTATGGCATCCCTGCGTTTAACGTAAATAACCTCGAACAAATTCTTTCTATCATGGACGCAGCCAATGAAGCTGATAGTCCTGTTATTCTACAGGCTTCCCGTGGCGCTCGTAAATATGCTGGAGAAAACTTCCTTCGTCACCTCATCTTAGCGGCTACCGAAACCTATCCTCATATCCCTGTGGCTATGCACCAAGATCATGGTAATAGCCCTGCAACTTGTTATTCTGCTATCCGTAACGGTTTTACTAGCGTTATGATGGATGGTTCTTTACAAGAAGATGCTAAAACCCCTGCTAGTTTTGAATATAACGTCAACGTAACCGCAGAAGTTGTTAAAGTAGCTCACTCTGTTGGTGCTAGTGTTGAGGGTGAATTGGGTTGTTTAGGCTCTCTGGAAACCGGTATGGGTGAAGCCGAAGACGGTCACGGTTTTGAAGGAAAATTAGACCATTCCCAATTATTAACCGATCCCGATGAAGCAGTGGAGTTCGTAGAGCGCACCCAGGTTGACGCTTTAGCCGTTGCCATCGGTACTAGCCACGGTGCTTACAAATTTACCCGTAAGCCCACTGGTGAAATCCTCGCTATCAGCCGTATCGAAGAAATTCACGCCAAATTACCTAACACCCACTTAGTAATGCACGGTTCTTCTTCTGTACCCCAAGAGTGGTTAGATATGATCAACGAATATGGTGGTCAAATCCCTGAAACCTATGGTGTACCCGTAGAGGAAATCCAAAAAGGTATTAAGAGTGGTGTTCGTAAGGTAAATATTGACACTGACAACCGTTTAGCTATTACTGCGGCTATCCGTGAGGCGGCGGCAAAAGATCCTTCTAACTTCGATCCTCGTCACTTCTTGAAACCTTCTATGAAGTACATGAAGCAAGTATGTTTAGATCGTTATGAGCAGTTCTGGACTGCTGGTAATGCAAGTAAAATTAAGCAAGTTAGCTTAGATGATTTTGCTGCTAAATATGCTAGTGGTGAGTTAGCTGCGACTACCAAGAAAACTGTAGCTGTATAGTTTTAAGGCTGTAGTCTAATTTAGAGGAGTGGATAATATCTGCTCCTTTTTTTGTGTTTGATTGTTTGACAATTTACAATCTCAGTTAAACTAAGAAATAGAGGTTTATTGTTATTGATTAATTAGACCATGAGTGAAGATAAGAATAAGACGGCTTTTATTGGTGGTTTATTATTGGGGGGTAGTCTAGGTGCGATCGCCTCTATTTTTTTCACCCCGAGAAGCGGAAAAGAAAATCGTCAGATGTTAAAAAAAACTGCCCAAGCCCTTCCAGAAATGGCAGAAGATTTATCCTCTACCCTAAAAATTAATAGTAATCGTTTATCAGCATCGGCGCTTGATAATTGGGAACATACTTTAACAAGGCTCAAAGTTGCGATCGCCGCAGGATTAGAAGCCAGTAAAGAAGAAACTAATCAAGAAGAAGAAGAAAAATAAATATCTATGAATAATCCCATCATTTGGTTAGGATTATCCTTTGCCCTCGTTGCCCTTAGTCTCACTGCCGTTTTAATTGCCCTTATTCCCGTCGCTCAACAACTAACAAATACTGCCCGTAGTGCTGAAAAACTACTCGACACCCTTAACAAAGAATTTCCTGATACCATCGAATCCCTAAAAGCCACAAACCATGAAATCACCCAATTAACAGGGGAAGTAAAACAAGGGGTTAAAAGCGTTTCTTCCGTTAGTAAACAAATTGATAATAATCTCAATGAAGCCAAAAAACAGATTAATAACGTTCAAGTGAAAAGTAAAAGTATTTGGGCTGGATTAAAAGCAGGAGTTAAAACATGGCAAAATTACTCCTCTTTACCCGAAGACCAAGATTCCTAGCCAAGAATAACCAAAAATGTTATCATATTTTATGGTCAACGGGATGTGGCGCAGCTTGGTAGCGCACTTCGTTCGGGACGAAGGGGCCGCAGGTTCAAATCCTGTCATCCCGATGTTTCACTGTGTTAATAATTTCTGTGTGTAAGGATGTTGCGGGTGCATGAAAATTTCCTCGGTGATGCCTTGTTCAACTATTTTCCCTTGATTCATGACGGCAATACGATCGCACATATACCGAGCCACACTCAAATCATGGGTGATAAATAGATAGGTAAGTTGAAATTCTTGTTTCAAATCTAACATTAATTGTAAGACTTGGTCTTGTACGGTAGCATCTAACATACTCACAGGCTCATCACAGATTAGCAATTTGGGATTAGTAATTAAGGCTCGGGCGATCGCCACTCGTTGTTGTTGACCCCCTGATAGTTCTTTGGGATACCGTCTCAGATAATCTTCTGGAGGGCATAGACCTACTTTTTCTAGCATTTGGGTCACTTTTGACCTAATTTCTGTTTTATCCGCCAATTTATGGATTATGAGAGGTTCTGCGATCGCCTTTTCCACCGTTATAAGAGGGTTAAGACAAGCATGGGGATCTTGGAAAATCATTTGCATTTCTCGACGCAAACTGATCATGGATTGGGGAGATAATTGGCTAATATCTTGTTCCTGAAAAATTACTTGTCCTGAAGTGGGCTTGATTAATTGTAAAATTGTTCGGGATAGGGTACTTTTCCCGCAACCTGACTCCCCTACTAAACCAAAAATTTCTCCTTCATATAATTGAAGATTTATATTATCAACAGCCTTTATTATTTCTGTTTTTTTACCTAATAATTGCTCTAAAAAGTTAGCTTCTAAACTATAATATTTTTCTACATTTTTTAATTCTAAAATAGTTTTTGTTTTTTCTTTTAACGATTCTAAAATATTCTCTTTTTTTTCTTTATTATGTAGAGTAGAATTTAACAATATTTTACTATAATCATGGTGAGGATTTTTCATAATTTCCTTTACCATACCAGTTTCCACCATTTTTCCCTGATACATTACCCCGATGCGATCGCCATATTTACCTACCATATTTAAGTCATGGGAAATTAGAATTAAACCCATTTCCTGTTGTTTACAAAGAGTGGTTAACTCCTGCAAAATTTGATTAGAAATAGTTACATCAAGGCTGGTAGTAGGTTCATCCGCAATAATCAATTTCGGTTGTAGTATAAGAGTAAGGGCGATCGCCACCCGTTGACGCATACCACCGCTAAACTCATGGGGATATTGACTAAAACGCTTTTTTGGTATCTTCACCAACTCCAAGGTATCTAAAACCCTCTGTCGTATTTCCTGGGAAGATAAATCTGAACGATGGGCTTTCAAGGTTTCTTGACAATGGTTGCCAATGGTCATTAAAGGATTTAACCTTGTCATAGGATCTTGGAAAACTAACCCTATTCCCTCTCCTCGTAAACGGCGCATTTCTTGGGGGTTATAAGAGGTGATGGATTTTCCTTGAAAAAAAATATCTCCCTCAACCCTAGTATGACAGGGTAACAAACCAATAATTGTCTTACCAATAGTGGATTTTCCACAACCAGACTCCCCCACCAAGGCCACAATATCTCCCTTATCCACTGAAAAAGAAACATCATTTACCGCCCAGCTTGTATTTTTATCGCTGTCATTAACAGAACTTGGATAGGCAATTTTTAAATTTTCAATAGACAAAAGAGATGAACCCATAACACATAATAAACTTATTTAATAGCTATTTTTTTAGGTCAAAAAATTGATAACATATGAACTATTTTGCCATTTTGAAAAAACTTAATTAGAATCTGCTAAATAAAGAAATATCAATAGTTTAGGTATTTCTTAATTGTCAAAGAAGATGAAAAAATAATCATTATCAATTGACAATGCTACCATACAGCCTAATTATCCATAGTCCTATCCACAGCTTTTCTTTTTACATAATGTACATCATACCAACCCTTATCATTGTATTTGATAACAACGGCTTTGGGGGTAAAAGTAATTACATAGGTATCAAGAAATATGAGCAGTTTTGAACGATTAGGGGGTACTGCTTCCCTAACAACTTCCTCATGGCGATGGGGACTCAAAATCATTTCTATGGATTCTTTATAGGCTTGGGGAATGGCAATAATAATATGTTTAAAAATAGTTAATAAATCTTTAAGTTTTTCTTCTGTGTTGGTATATGGTGCTTTACTAAAAATGTTATAGGGTGGTAAAAGTAAAGCTACTAATATGCCTATAATCACATTAGTAATACCAAAATCAGCGGTTAATAAAAACCAAAGTATTAAACGAAAAAGGATACTGGGGACCATGCTACTACCATCCAAAATAATACAACTAACATTAAAATCATTACTCCCATAATTTGCTCTAATTCTTCAAAATATCGGGATAAAGTAAATACGGCTTTTTTAAAAATGAGAAAATGTAGAAGAAAACCGATCGCACTTAATCCCAAACCCTTGATAACATTGAGGGGAGTATAAGCGGAAATATATAAAAAATTACCTGCGAAAATGGCAACTATTAAAGGTGCTAAACCCCACCATAAATTTGAGGGAGTTTTATCAATTCCCCCCCGAGGTAAAAAGATGAACTTAGCATAAATCATGGCAGTACCCACGGCGCTAATATTCATTAATAATTCTTCGATGGATGAAAGATTTTTTAAAGCGAGGGTTTTGGCGGCAAAACCATAGAATAAAGGAAATCCGCAAATGGATAAACTACCAACACTCAAGGCTAACCATAGTCTGGTGCTAATAGCCCTATTTTGTAATTCTTGAATATTACGACTAGGTAACACACCGCTAATCATAAATAGATTTGCTTTTGCTAATCCATGGGCAAGGGCATAAAATCCGCCTACCTCTGGGGCGACTAAAATCCAGCCTAATTGAGATACGGTACTAGATGCCAATATTCTTTTGGTGTCTTGGGAAAATAGGGCGTAGGTGATGCCAAAAAAGGCGGTGGCAATGCCTACGGCATGGATGAGACTATCAAAGTCATTCATCATGATGGCACACCGTAGCAGGGGAAAAATTCCCGCTTTGACTACCACCCCTGAAAGAATGGCAGATACAGGGCTTTGGGATTCGGCATGGGTGAGGGGTAGCCATAACCCTGAGATGAAAATGCCCCCCTTGGTAAGTAAACCTAAGAAAATAAGGGCGATCGCCTCAGGGGTACTATTTATTAACCCTGTAAAAGCAAAAGATTGATTACTTTTATAAACCAATATAGCGCCGATCAAATAAAATAACATGGCAATATTGCTAGTAAAAAGATAGCGTAATCCTACCCAAATACTCCTGTCGGTGCGAGGATAAACTACCAGTAAAAAAGCTGAAATACCAATGACTTCTAAAGCTACATAAACACTGAGAAAATCTGCACTAATAAAGACAGCATTCATACTGCCATGGAGGATAATTAACAGGGTATAAAAAAAGGTTTTTTTCTTAGTTTTCCAAGAATATAATATCACTGCACCAGTTACTAGGGCATTGGTGATGATAAAATAAGCACTTAAATTGTTAACTAATAGTTGTACACCAAAATTATCTAATAACTGTAAAGATAAATCTACATTATTAATTATAATATAACTTGCATAAAAAATAGAAAATAGTACCGTTAATAAACAAAATATTTTATCTATTTTAGGTAATAAATAAACTAAAAATCCGATAAATAACGGAAGAAGAATAGAGATAATGGTTAAATTTGTCATGGAGTGTTATTTTTTTCGACTTCATTACTTTCTAAAGTGGGATTATTTTTGCCTAATTTCATTACCCCCACCAACATTAAGGCTTGAATAGAAAAACCAATCACAATGGCGGTTAAAATCACCGCTTGGGGTACAGGATCGGCATATTTGATGGATTCATTATCCACTTGCCCTGCTAAGATAGGGGTAAACATTCCCGTGCGTGATGCTACCCAGACGTAATAGGCGACTACCCCCGTACTCATCACATCCATGGACATTATTTTCATGACCAAATTTTTCTTAAAAATTGTGCCAAAAAAACCGCTCAGAATCGTTATTAAAATGAATGCTTCTAACACAGTTTAATTAGTTACTTTTATATAGTTCTTTGTTTATAGTTTAATATGTTTTGATAGAGTTTTGTATATGGTTGATATAAAAAATATTCATAGGTAAAATAATAAAATCATAAGTTTTCACGGTAAAACAGTTTCAGAGAGCTTATGATCAGTGATTATCCCATTAAAAGATTAGTTATTTAGTGCTTTGATAAAATTCTTCATAGTTGCCAATAATCCCAAAGATGGAGATTTTTGATTGGTTTCCTCCTCGTCATTTTGCCCCATCAAAATTCTGTCTAAGACTTCCCCGAGGGGTTTTTTAGGTACTTCGGTAATCAGTTCAAATTTATTATCTTCCAATTCTCGCCATACTTGCCATAAACCAGGGAAAACCCGCATCACGACGGCATCTTCAAGGGGGCGATAATAGTAACTTGATTCGAGGGTGCTTAAAAATCTTTCTCTGAGTTGCCTAGCGGCGTAACCGATACCCACGACAGAAATATCTTCTAACTGCGGTATGATCAAGATTACGGGGCGATCGCCCGCAAGATTACACAATTTTTCTACCTGTGCCACTTCTACAGCTGAAGGGGATACCACCAAATAAAACTCGTCCGTATCACTAACACGATTTTCAATGGGGCTTCTGCTACTACCCAAATCCGTCACCGCAAAAGTCGTCTCACCCCATTCCCTTCTTGCCAAAGCAGCGGCGCCTGTGTCGGGGAAAAACACCTTTAAACCTGCTCCATATTCGCTAAACAACTGGGCAAAGGCAAAAGCTAATTCTTGAGCTTTTAGGGCGATTTCAGGGATGATTAATTCAACTTGTAGGCGATTAAAACCGCTTTCTAAAGCCGTTAGGGTTGCAGTGTGTGCCTGTGCGATCGCACTTTCGAGGGATTGAGGAATTTGAGTCATATTAACTGAACTTTAGGGGTATAATGAACATCAACAAGTTTCTGTTTCTATTTTCTTATCTTAAACCGATAACTGCCATACAGAAAATGACCTCCACAATAAATTTACCCAGCACCGATGTCAACACCGATAAAACAGTAGTAGTAGAAACCTACGAATTATCAAAGATTTATCTTACAGGCTTTTGGCTCAACAAAAAAATCCCCTCCCTCAAAAACTGTACCCTTAAAGTTTATCAAGGGGAAACATTCGGTTTACTAGGGCCCAATGGTGCAGGAAAAACCACCCTACTAAAAACCCTGTTAGGCATTATCAAACCCACCTCAGGCAAAGCAAAATTACTTGGAAAACCCCTCGGCGACAACAGCGTTAAACAAAGATTAGGTTATTTACCCGAAAACGCCTATTACTACGACTTCTTAACCGCATGGGAATTTTTACACTTTATCGCCTCCCTATTCCAAATCCCCAAACATCACCAAAACAAAAGAATTTTGGAACTGCTCGACTTAGTGGGTTTAGCCAAACAAACCGCCCAAAAGAAACAGTTAAGACAGTATTCCAAAGGAATGATGCAAAGGGTAGGAATGGCCCAGGCACTAATTAACGATCCTGAAATTGTCTTTTTTGATGAACCCATGTCAGGATTAGATCCCATGGGGCGTTATCAGGTACGACAAATTATATTATCCCTCAAAGAGCAAGGAAAAACCATTTTTTTTAATTCCCATGTTTTGGCTGATGTAGAGAAAATTTGCGATCGCATTGCCATCCTTGCCCGAGGAGAATTATTAAATATAGGTTCATTGGACGAAATTTTAGGCACTCAAGAAACCTACCACGCCACCATCAGAAACTGTGAAATCACGGACATGGAAGGATGGTTAAGCAACATTAGCCAAGAAAATCATATTTGTCGAGGGGAGTTGAGAGGTAATCCCCAAGAATTTATCAATTATCTAGCCGCCACTAACGCCGAATTAGTCAGCTTAAATCTTGTGCGTGATTCCCTCGAAGATTACTTTATTCGTCAACTAGAAGAAAAGGGTATTACCTCGAGTCAATAGTTATATCAAATCTGCTTGATCACTGATAAATTAGCTCCTCAACGAGAAGCCCCACGCTGTATTTTTCTTTTAAGAACTTAGGACAAAATCAGCGTGGGATGAATCGTTGCCAAGGTATATTGCACAAATCAAGAAAGTTATGTTAACCTGTATCTAGGCTAACAACATCCGTGCCTAGAAATAGTGATAAATTTAAACTTTGAGTACCGCATATATCCAGAGCTACTACAGGAACAAACCCTTCTGGAATGGCTTTTTGTATGCAAAAAAGTTTACAATTACTGCTTGGGGGAAAGAAAAGACTGGATGAAGTCAAGGAAGTCTTGGGTAGATAGATGCTCTCTTAATAGAGAATATATTATCCCTGCGGATACCAAATACCCTGACTACTACCACCAAAAGCGACAATTGACGGAAGCAAAAAAGACTAACCCAGAATTAAAAGCGGTTCAGTCTCAGGTACTTCAAGAAGTAGTGGGAAAAGTAGATAAGGCTTTTCGAGCCTTTCATCAAAGGGGGATAGGATACCCACGATTTCGGAAGAAAATACGCTCGATGGTATTCCCCCAGTTTAAAACTTGCCCCATAGTTGGTGACAAGATTAAACTCCCCAAGATTGGCTCTGTAAAGATAATCTTGCATCGACCTATCCCTGAAGGATTTGTGGTCAAACAAGTTCAGGTGGTTCAAAAAGCATCAGGTTGGTATGCTATTTGTACAATCCAATCGGAGGGGGATATACCCAACCCCATACCTGATTTGAGTTATTCTAGTCTAGGTATAGATTTGGGTTTTGAAAAAATTATACATACCAGTAAAAATGAATCTATATGTAGACCGAGGTTTTTACTAGACTTACAAGGGCAGCTTAAATCGCTCCAACGTAAGTTAAAAAACAAGGAAAAGAGTTCAGCAAACTGGTTAAAAGTATCTCGAAAGATAGCCTTGCTCCATGAGAAAATTCACCGCAAAAGGAAGCAATATCATTATGAATTGAGTCATCATCTATGTAACCAAGCAAAAATGATATTTATAGAGGATATTTCCCCCAAAGCATGGGGGAAGGGGTTATTGCGTAAGCATTCCCTAGATTTTGCTTTTGGTGCTTTCATGGAGATACTAGCCCATGTGGCAAAAAAAAGAGACGTATATCTCCTTAAGGTTAATAAGGATTATACGTCCCAAACTTGTCCGAATTGCGGTACTCTGACAGGGAAAAAACCATTGAACGAAAGAGTCCATCATTGCTCTGAATGTGGCTTTACTTGCGACCGTGACTATGCAAGTAGCCTAGTGATAGAGCAGAGAGGATTAATAGCCGTTGGGCAAATGGTGTTGCAGTCTGTGGAGGATAATGGTATCGGGGCTGTAGAGAAATCTACAGCTAGAGCCACCCAAAGAAGCAGAAAAGCCAAATAGCGATATTTGGAAGCCCACGTCTGTACCGCAAGGTCAGCGTGGGAGTAAGTCACCGCTAGTATTATCCGCATCAATTAAAACCGCTAACTTATCCGATCTAAATTCAATTTCTCCTCGCATTTTTGTAACTATTTATTAATAGTAGATTATGGGACATCTCAGAAAATTTTTTCCATTATAAAAAATTAATCAAATTCTTCACAGTAAATCAATTAAGGTGCGCTGTGTTGATTGATCAGAGGATGTCAGTATAATAAAAATGGGAAAGAAAAACCAATCAAAATAATGAACTTAGACCAACAATTTGACAACTTAATCAATCAAGCCCCAAAATTTGGTGTACCAGCGCCCATTATGCAATATGGTGTTGTACCAGTTTTAAAAGTATATGCTCAACAATTAAGCCATCAAAAATACTACCTCAGACAAACCCTAGAAAATAATTTAGTCCTTACGGTATTAGGAAAACAAAATCAACCAGAAATAGAAAAAAAAGTTGTTTACGCTTTTCCTACGGTAGAAGATGCTGTACAGTTTGCCGATAGTAAAATTGATAAGTTAGAAATAGTGGCTCAGGAAATCAACATTAGTGAGATTTTATTTCAAATGTTTACCTTAAGGGAAGTTGATAGTATTATTTTCCTTGATACTCCCCAAGATTATCAGCAAAGTAAAGAGATTTATTGCGATAAGTTACAACAGGCTATTCAGGAAAATTTAAAGATGCTTTTGGACAAAAATAAACCCACTAATAGCACTATTGCTTAATGGTTGTGGGTTTATTCCGAAATAAGTTTATTTACTCCTCCTCCACCAAATCAAGATACTCGCCCCAAAACCCAAGGCAGGGATGATAAATAGGGCTAACCAACTGATTAAGGTAACGTGAATATTTTCAATATTGAGACGGCGATTATTTGGTAATTTAGGACTAATAGATAATTCCGATTCATCCGCACCAGATAACCAAGCAATGGAATTGAGCCAAATATCGCTGTTAAGTTGTTGGGAAAACCAACCATTGGTGGCAAAGGTTGAGTTACCGATAACTACCATTCTTGTTTCTGGGGGTAATTCGGGGATATTATTTTCTTGAATGGGTACGGGATTTGGTTCGTTTATGGGAGGTGGTTGGGGTAAATCTCCTTGGGATAAGTCTTCTTCTTGGGAAGTCTCATTTTCTGATTCTGAGGTTGCTGGTGGAGTATTTTCGGGGGTTTGTGTGTTGGACTCAGTTTGAGCGTCGGGATTTTCTCTAACTAGGGCAACACCTACGTTTAAAGGGCCTGGAAGATCTTCTTGTGGGTTAAATTCAATGGTATCTTGGGTTAAGTCATTTTCTGCCCATGTCTGAGGATTGGTTAATAAAAGAGGGTTGGGGGTAATATTTTCTTCTTGGGTGGTTAAAATTGCCCGAGCGAATGGAAAAATACTTATTCCGTTATCAAAGTTACTGGTTATGGGATGATTGCCATAATCGACAACAAAGGTGACAGATGGGCCTAAACCAAATACGTCTCCAGTGCCTGAGCCATCTACGATTAAGCCATCATGAAGCACGATTCCCCATTCCACAAAAAGGGGGTTTAAACTGACGGGGCTTTGGGCATCATACATCACTAATAGACTGCCACCGTTATTGACGAATTTTTCGATCGCCCTTACTTCTCCTTCTAGTAGTTCTCTTGTACCACTACCCATAATTAAAACATCAGCGTTAGGAGGCACTAGGGGAGTGGTGGTGAGATTTAATCCTTGTACCACATAACCCCTATCGGTTAGATTAGTTATGGCTTGAGAGAAGCTATTTTCACCCTCCTCAAGGGTAGGTTCACCATGACCCTGTAATATATATACTATCGGTTGTTCTGTGCGTTGGATAGTGGCGATTGCATTGGTAAGCGCTGTTTCCGTGAGACGACTATTAGGGGAAACCGTCTGCACCAACTGTCTTTGATTTCCCTTTTCTATATATACATCACCTTTTCTCTGAACTCCAAATTCTTGGGCTAAACTAAATCTAATCTGAGGATCGACAAATTCATATTCAAATAAGTTATTATTACGTTGATAATCTTCCAGTAAGGTGCGATCGTTAGGATTCGCAGGACTATCAAAAACATATACTCTCAAAGGCTCATCCAAATTACTCACCAATTCCCGAGACTCAGGAGAAAGAGTAAAAATTTGATTTTCCGTCAAATCTACCCGCCAAGAATAATTAATCCCCAAATAATTAATTACCCCTAAAATCAGAATAACCGAACCCGTAGAAACTAAAGCATTAGTGGTTGCCTCCGTCGAGCGCATTGCCCAAAAACCTTTATTTTGATAAAGATAAGAAATCACCACAAATCCCAAAACCAAAACACCCAAGCCCAAAACAATAAAACCAACTAGAGAAGCGGTTTCCGACAAAAAACTAACAATAACACCAGCCGATAACAAAAAAATACCGATAAACGATAAATATAACTTATAATTTTTCATAAAAAAAAATTAAATCAACCAAAATTCATAAAAATTTATAAACCACCATACAAACTACCCCGAATAAGCAACAATTAGTTATCCTATTGATTATCCAGCATAAAATTTGGTTTTTAGACTCAATAACTAAGGATCAAGATTACACCAAAATCATGTAAAACATCCCACAATGGCGCACATTCTCATCATAGACGATGATCGAACAATTCAAATTCTCCTCACTAGAACCCTCAAAAAAAGTGGCTATGAAGTCAGTATCGCCTCCGATGGCATCACAGGTTTAGAATTAGCCGAAAAAATTAAACCAGCCCTAATCATATCCGATTGGTTAATGCCCCGTATGGGAGGTTTGGATGTATGTTGGCAAGTAAAACAAAATCCCGCCCTTGCTACCACCTTTTTTATTCTCATTACCTCTAAAATATCCGTTGATGATAGAGTGCAAGGATTAGATGCAGGGGCCGACGACTTTATTTGTAAGCCCATTGACTTACAAGAATTAAAAGCCAGAGTTAGGGCAGGATTAAGACTACATCAACTTAGTCAAGATTTACAAAAGCAAAAACAACTTTTAGAACAACAGAAAAAACTACTAGAAAAACAAAAGCATCAACTAGAAACAGAATTATCAGAAGCCGCCGATTATGTTAGTGTCGTCTTACCCGAATCTTTACGCCATGAAAAAATTAATATCGATTTTCGTTTTATTCCTTCTCGTCAACTAGGAGGAGATATTTTTGATTACTTTTTTTTAGATGAAGAAAATATAGTTTTTTATTTATTAGATGTTTCTGGTCATGGTTTAGGGGCCGCACTTCCTTCTATTTCTACTTTTAATTTATTACGTTATGGTAATCTTGGAAAAGTGAATTATAAAGAACCTAATCAGGTTTTATTTAGCCTGAATAACTTCTTTCAAATGAGTAATAAAAATGATAAATATTTAACTATTTGGTATGGTATATATAATATCAATAGTAATAAATTAACCTTCTCTAGTGCAGGACATCCCCCCGCTATTTATGTTTATCAAGACAACTCAGATAAATTTCAAGTTTTAAAACTCAAAACCCCTGGACTACCCATTGGAATGTTTCCCAATGTTAATTACGACAATAGTAGTTATGAGATTGAATCCCCTTCCACTTTATATATTTTTAGTGACGGAATTTATGAAATAATCGGCAAAGATAAACAGATGTGGGGCATAGATAATTTTAGTGCGATTCTGGAAAAAGAATCAGACTTAGATAAAATTTTAGCTCAAGCAAAATCTCATAATGATAGTGACTATTTTTCTGACGATTTATCAATTATGAAAATAGAATTTAAGTAGATATATTAATGTTTGATACTAACTAAATCCATCCATCAATATATACCTTAACCCTAGTGAGTGATAATACATTTTTAAAATCAGATTTAGTATTACACACATAATTATTTATTTTTTTATTAATTGTCTTTTATTAAAATTATTTTTCATGGCATATTTAGAAACAAGATTAACTGAAGATGGTTCTCATACTTTTTATTCTCAACAATTTAAAGAAACATTTCACAGTAAATATGGAGCAAAAAAAGAATCAGAAATAACCTATATTAAAGGTTGTAATATAAAGGAAAAACTTAATAGTAAAAACAAGATTAAAGTTATCGATCTTTGTTATGGTTTAGGATATAACACGGCTTCACTATTAGATTTATATCAAAAGATCAATAGTAATGTAAGTTTAGATATTTTTGCCTTAGAAATAGATATAAATGTTCCTCAAGAAGCTATTACTAATAATCTTTTATCCTTTTATTCCTCAAAAACACAAGACTATTTAAAAAGAGTTGTCCATGATAACAAGTTGAATATTAATAATTTAAATATAGAATTATTTATTGGTGACGCTAGACAAACTATAAAAAAAATAATAGAACAAAATATTAAAGCTGATGCAATTTTTTTTGATCCTTTTTCTCCCCCTAAATGTCCTCAATTATGGACTGTAGATTTTTTAAAATTGGTGGTTCAATGTTTAGAAAATGATGGGATTTTAGCCACTTATTCTTGTTCGGCGGCGGTGAGAAAAGCAATGACATTGGTGGGATTAAATATTGGTAGGAATTATACTGTGGGTAAACGAGCGCCCGGCACCCTCGCCACTAAAAATAAGATTCCACTACAACCCTTATCATTAATGGAGTTAGAACATTTACAAACTCGGGCCGCTATTCCTTATCGTGACCCTAGCTTAACGGATAATAACATTAATATTATTAAACGTCGAGAAAAAGAACAGTCTTTATCAACTTTAGAATCTACAAGTCAATGGAAAAAGCGATGGATAATTAAAGAGCAATAAATAATATCAAATCCGTGAATCAAAATATACCTTTTATTGAACGATAAATTGTTAGCCTTGTAATTTATTGCAAGGCGATGATAATATACTTTTCACGTCGGATTGGGTGTAATAAACGAATTACTTTGGTTTGTGGATTTGCTATTCTCCCAACACCTGATACTTTCACTTTGATTATCAATTATTTGCACTTATCCATTAAGATAGTTGAGGGAAAAAATAAGGAAAAGAGAAGATGACAAGAGTAGGTGTTATCGGGGGAGGGCAATTAGCATGGATGATGGCAAAGGAAGCCCCGACACAAAAGATTATATTATCGGTACAAACTCCTAGTAGTGATGATTCAGCCGTGAGTCTAGCTGATAACGTTATATTAGCCCCCATAGATTCTATGGAGGGGACAAAAAAACTGGCTCAAAAATGTGATGTGATAACCTTTGAAAATGAATTTGTTGATCTTGAAGCTCTACAAACCTTAGCAGAAAAAGGGGTTTGTTTTCGTCCTTCCCTTAACAGTTTAGCTCCTTTGTTGGATAAGTATGAGCAAAGATGTTTTTTAAAAAGTCTTGGTTTGCCTGTACCTCGGTTTAAAAATTTTGAGAGGGTGGAGGATTTAGAAAGTTTTGGTTTTCCCTTAGTGTTGAAGGTGCGTCGTCATGGTTATGATGGACAGGGTACAATGATTGTTAAATCTGCTCAGGAGTTGGAATCTGCGTTAAAAACATTGGGTAATGTACCTTTTTTGGTAGAAGAATTTATTCCCTTTGAGTGTGAATTGGCGGTAATTGTAGCTAGGGGGTTGGATGGCATGGTTTGTAATTATCCTGTGGTGGAAACCTTTCAACAAAATCAAGTTTGTCGTTGGACGATCGCCCCTGCTAATGTTACCATAGCTCAAACAGAAGAAGTAAAAAGGATCGCCCATAAACTATTGACAGCGCTAGATTATGTGGGAGTCATGGGCATCGAATTATTTTTAGGAAAAAATGGGCAAATTTTAGTCAATGAAACTGCCCCCCGTACCCATAATTCTGGACACTATACCCTAAATGGTTGCATCACTTCTCAATTTGCCCTACAACTTCAAGCGGTTACGGGAAAACCACTGGGAAATTTAAGTTTTCAAAAACAAGGGGCTATCATGGTTAACCTATTGGGGTTAAATCATCCTCATCCCCCCTATGAAGAAAAATTACAGAAAATAAGTACCATCGAAGACGCTTTCATTCATTGGTATGAAAAAACAGAATCCCGTCCAGGGCGTAAAATGGGTCATATCACTGTTTTAACTAACTATGATACTATTACCCATGCAAGGGCGATCGTTGAGCAAATAGAGGCAATCTGGTATGACTTAGCCTAGGTTTTGGGAGCATAGGGAAAGGAAAAATCGACAATCTTAGAAACTTAGGGTGGGCATTGCCACCATCTGATACCAAATCCGATTTGTAAGGTTTACTATTATCCACCGTCTAACAATTGATAATAAACAATCATTATCTTTTGTCTGTTGCCTATTCCCTATTTCCCACCTTCCAATTATTCTCCTTGTAATTGAGGGGAATTTTCTTGAATAAATTGGATCGACTCTTGGGAAGGCCAAAGAATAATCCTATCTAATAACTCATCATCTCCCTGTTGAAGTGCCGAAATAAACCCTTCTAAAACAACCACTTCAATTTCAATGGAGTCGGCCATATCTGGTTGAGACTGTTTAAAACTGTTTACCAATGCGTTAACTTGGGATTGCTCAAAAAAGAAAGGTATAAATTCTTGATCCCCTTGTCTCACGGTAAGATAACCTTGGTCATCCCCTGCGGTAGCCACAAATAAAGGCACACCCCCAGAATATTCAGAATTTAACTGTCTAGCCTGTTCAACATCTGCCTGACGAGGTACATAGGCAAATCTAAGACCATTGGGTTGATCGGCGTTAGCCTCTGACATCTCATAAACTTCCGCTAAAGAGACGGGAATCACCTGCACTTGAGAGCCTAATTCGGGATTATTTTGTTTTAATTGCTCTACAAAATTATTAGCGTCAGTTTTACTGATAAACACCCCAGCTACTCGTCTGTTACCGTTTTCACCATCAGTGGCCACTAAGGGCGCTCCTTCTCCATCGGCAATGGTAAAAACAGGAATAGATTCTAGCTTTTCAACGATCGCCTCTTGGGGTAAAGCCAATAATTTGCCCATGGGTGTCAACCAACAACTAATGACGGTTGCTCCAACGATACTTGCATTACGAATAGTATTTATGATAGATTTCTTTTTTAACATAATCTCTCTCAATAATAAAAATTAAACTGTGCTTTTTGACGAATACTCTAATATATAGTTTCATCTAACAAAAAAGTTATTCGTCTTATTTTATCAACCGCCACTTAAAACAACAATTGATGATTTACCATCTAATTAGAGGGTAACTCCAAGCAATATCCAGCACCGTAAACGGTTTTAATATAACGAGGGCGACGGGGATCGGGTTCTAGTTTTGTTCTCAGGTGACGCACATGAACCCTAATGGTTTCGATGTCATCATTGGGATCATAACCCCATACTTCTTTGAGAATATCACTGGGGGAAACGGTTTGTCCGTGTCTTTGTAATAAACAGTGAAGTAGTTCAAATTCGAGATGGGTTAGTTTGATGGTTTTCTCAAACCAAATTACTTCAAATCTTTCGGGTACGATGGTTAAAGGCCCATAGTTGAGAATTTCGGTATGTTTTGCACTTTGGGGGGTGCGATCGCTCCTACGCAGTAGGGCTTTTACCCTTGCCAACATTTCCTCCACCTCAAAAGGTTTCGTTAAATAATCATCTGCCCCCGCGTTAAAACCTTCTACTTTGTTTTTTGTTTGACCCAGCGCCGTTAACATTAGTACAGGGATATTAGCTGTCCGTTCATCTCTCCTTAATCTTTGACAAACGGTAAAACCATCTACTTTGGGTAACATAAGATCTAGCATAATCAGATCTGGTTGCAATTGAAGGGCTAGGGCTTGACCTTTTATACCGTCTTCGGCTTGGGATATGTCATACCCTGCCATTTCGAGGTTAATTGCTACTAATTCGGAGATCGCTGGATCATCATCAATGACCAATATTCGAGACATTCTATATCAAACCTTTTGCTAATCTTGAGTTTTAAATTATTTTGTTAAAAAAATTATTAATTTTTATCTTATGTAACCGATTATAAGCAATATTACAAAAGGTGAACATTTTTTATTTATGAAATGTTACTTAAAACCCAGAATAGGCAATGGTGATAATATATTTCTTCCCGTTGAATTGTTCTTAGTTATTGATTTGTAACATAGGTTGATCGCCCGTCAACTTATAATGAACATAATCAGCTAAGATGCGATCGTGGTCAAAACAAAGATTTTTAGGAATATCCCAAAGGGGAAAAATCCCTAAATTCAAGGCATCATCATCGGCCTTTGGTTCTCCCTTCGCATGGGCAATGAAAACAATACTAATGGTGTGTTTACGGCTATCCCTGCGAGGATCGGAATAAACATAAAATTGCTCTAACAAATCAACCCTCAAACTCACCTCCTCCAAGGCTTCGCGCATGGCCGCTTGTTCCACAGATTCCCCATAATCCACAAATCCCCCCGGAATTGCCCACCCCAAAGGCTCAAATTTGCGTTCGATTAAGACAATGGGGGCTAAAGATTTACCTTTAAATTCAGGGGCAGAACTAGGGGCGATCGCCCTACGGTCAACCATTTCAATAATAATATCCACCGTGGGAGCAGGATTCTTATAAACAACCGTATCTACATCTAGCACCATAGCTTAACTAATAATTTCTAAATAATCATGTAACTGTTGACGGGTGTTAGGTTGTCTTAACTTTTGAATTGCCTTAGCCTGAATTTGTCTCACCCTTTCCCTTGAAAGGTGCATCATCGCCGCAGTATCACTAAGAGAATAAATTTTGCCATCCTCAAAACCATAGCGTAAGCGTAATATTTGGGCTTCCCTCTCACTTAAACTACTCAAAAGACTATGAACATCTTGACGCATAGAAATCAACATCAAATTTTCCTCAGGAGTCGCCGAATCAGTTTCAATCAATTCCACCAACTCCGTATTGTAATCTTCCCCTACCTTCGTTTCAAGGGAAATAGAACGGGGAATCTGACTAAGAAAACTACGCAACTCAAAAGTCGTCATTTCCATTTTTTCCGCCAACTCCTCCGCCTTCGGAGTCCTGCCAAGGGTTTGTGATAATTGCCGTTGAGTCTTTTTCAGTAAATTTAATTTTTCCGTGATGTGAATAGGAATACGGATAGAACGGCTCTGAGTGGCGATCGCCCTTGTCATCCCCTGACGAATCCACCAATAAGCATAAGTACTAAAATGATAACCCTTACGATAATCAAACTTATCCACCGCCTTTTCTAAGCCTAAAGTTCCCTCCTGAATCAAATCCAACAAATCTAACCCACGATTTTGATACTTCTTAGCAATGGAAACCACCAAACGCAGATTAGCATTAATCATATGCTTCTTAGCGCCCTTACCTGCAGACAATATATGCTCTAACTCCTCCACATCCAAACCAGCCACCTGCGCCCATCGGTGTAAACCATCATCTAAAACTTGCTCTAACTCCAAACAACTGAAATCAAGAGCAGCGCACCATTCATCAAAATTAGGACAGCGCAACAAATCCTTTGACAAAGACTCATAAACCTCAAACACATTGATATAATCCTTAATTTTTTGATCATCCTTGTGCTTATCCCGTAAATCAATCAGCTTTTTCGAGGCGCGAACTTTCCTAGCTAAATCAATTTCCTGATCCTTAGTTAAAAGAGGAATCCGCCCAATATCCCTTAAATAAAGTCTCATAGAATCCTTAGAGTTAGGGGGACGATGGACGGATTGATTTTTTTCCGAAAAAGTCACCGAAGGCGATTTGTCAGAAGAAGACGGCGAATCAGAGGACAAACCATGGGGTGATGAAGCTCGGACGTTTTCTCGGTGAAAATAAAACTTTGACATAATCGCTGTTCTTTTCCTAATGTGACTTATTCGATTTCCCTCAATATACACCAAAAAAAATTTTTCGCTACATTTTCTGCAAAAAAACTTTAATCAACTTAGTGAAGCTACACATTTGTTAACTCAACTATAAAGTTAATTTTCTTCCTGTAATTTTGTCACACGCAAATTAAAACTACCATTTCCTGAAAGAGCAAAAGAACTTACCCTAATAATATATTTTCCATCATCCATAATTCTCGTAAATAACAATGAATTGGTCGTACCATCAGGAGCATCATCATTTTCTCCCACCGTTGAACCGTCCTCCTTCATCAACACCACCACCGTATCAAATTCTTCCGAGGTAACATCAATGACAATTTGATCTCCTCTTTTTAAATTAATAAAAAAATCCCTCGCAAAACCTCCTTCCCCCGTGGGAATATCACTAGGTGAGAGAATATCTTGAACCATACGATTATGTTCAATGGCAATGGGGTTATAAACCTGTTGTGATGGTTGTGCCTGAGCCTTATAGATAATACTGGGCAAGATAAACCCCAATGTTAATAAACCACAATATTTTTTAAAATTAACCATAACAATTTAGTCCTAAATATACCGCTAATTTTAGCCTATTTTCTTGCCTAAAAAACCCCCCATAATTTTCTTAATAGCTTCCATCAAGTATAAGTAATAATACTTAAATTAGTTTTTCTGATAAAAAAAATTAATTATTTGTTCATTTTGTACGGTCAAAAGGAGGTTTTATTTGTTAAATTAAACTTAACAATCTGTAATAGTTAACCAATTTATGCTATTGAGTAAAGAAAAAAAACCCCTCTGGGTTGAAAACAAAGCATCCAGAAATACTGAAAAGTTAAAACAAGTATGGGCTACCCTTCAACCCGATAGTTGTCCATTTAGATATAATTTCCACTTGCATACCAGTTGTTCCGATGGACAATTAACCCCCGAATCATTAATTGAACAAGCCATACAAATAGGCTTACAGGGTTTAGCCATTACAGATCATCACAGCATTGATGGTTTTTATCGAGCATTATCATGGATGAAACAAAAAAAAGAGGTTAATTCTTCTATTTCCCTTCCTCATCTTTGGACTGGGGTAGAAATTACCTCCGAGCTAAACGGCACCATTGTGCATATACTAGGCTATGGTTTCGATCCCCACGCTACGGCTATTCGGAAATATTTAGGAGGCTATAAGCCCGAGGGATATGACGCCCAAGCACAGGAAGTTATTAATTGTCTCCACAACGCAGGAGCTTTGGTAGCATTAGCCCATCCTGCCCGTTATCGTCGTCCTGCCGAGGAGTTAATCACTGAAGCACATCTGCTAGGTATTGATGGGGTAGAGAGTTATTATGCTTATGGTAATCCTCAACCTTGGCAGTGTAGCCCCAAACAAATGAATGTGGTTGAATCTATGGCAAAAAAATATAATTTGTATAGCACTTGTGGCACTGACACCCATGGTAATAATATTTTGGTAAGGCTCTAATTTTTGTTTTGGTTATTTCATTTCAGGTGAGTAGTGATTTTTCCCACCACTGTTTTTGGTATTTGTTCGTAGTGGGAACTAATTTAACGTGGTTTAATAAATAGTGGTTCTTAATTCTTCGGCGTCTTGGGATTTTAGTAGATATAAACAGAGTAGATTCCAAAAGATTGCCATCATGATGGGTATTTTACGCAGAAATTTAATGGGTTGGGGTTGTTTTGATGCCTCGATTTTTTGTAGTTTAATGTTATGTTCGTTGCATTTTTCAAGTCTGGGAAAAAAGGTGGGGTTATCGGTATCGAGGATGACGGGGAATGCTTTGGCTGCGGTTTGATTGGTTTTGATGATTACTTGGCGATCATATTCTTTGGCATCTAAACCCACGGATTGATAAAAGTCTTCTCTTTCGTGGACTGTGAGGGTATGGGTGGCGAAGACGGAGAGGAGAAAGAATTTTGCCCACAGTTTGGCTTTCCATCCTTGCCACATGGATTTTTGGGAACGGAGAAGGGCGTTAAATATGTCACCGTGACGGCTTTCGTCTTGACACCAATGTTCAAATTTTTTGAAGAGGGGATAAAATTGGTAGTGGGGATTTTTTTCAAGATGACGATACATGAGGATATAACGCCAGTAGCCAATTTTTTCGGAGAGATAAACGGCGTAAATAATCCATTCGGGTTTGAAGAAGGTATAAACTCGATGTTTGGTGAGGTAGCCTAGGTCGAGGGAGATGTTAAAGTCGCCCATAGCTTTGTTTAAAAATCCTGCGTGACGGGCTTCATCCCTTGCCATGAGGCTGAAGATTTCGGCTAGGAGGGGGTTTTTGTCTTTGATACGGCGAGAAATTTCTTTGAAAAGGATAAAGCCTGAAAATTCTGAGGTGCAGGATCTTTCTAAAAATTCGATGAAGGCGGCACGGGTTTCTCCATCCACATGATCCCATGTTTTTTCAAAGTCTTCGTCTCTGATGAAGTGGTTACGATTATAGTCGTTTTTCATCTCGATTAACATCGCTCGTAGTTCGTCTTCTTGGCTTGATATATCCATAGAGGCGATCGCCCCAAAGTCGGTAGTATAAAATCTTGGGGTTAATAGGGTTTCTTTAATAGCTTGTTTTTTATTGCTTTGGGGTTTAATTACGGCTGTTGTCATATTTAATTACTTAATAGTGATTTATTTGTACAAGTTTAGATGAATTATATTTTCTTTGCATGGATTCTTTACATTACTTAAACTTAGGGTGATGGTTTTTACGTCGTTATCTTTCGAATATCAACTGCAAAAGAGAGTTTTAAAAGACTTAAATAGCTATGTCTTTATGTTTAATGTCCTGTTTTTTTTAAATCTTGAAGCCGTTGATTTAGTTAAAATCAGCCCATAATTTTGATTGCTTAACCTTGTCAACTGTAAAGTTATATTACAAAAACTAACCATATTTTATTCATCGCTTTATAGTGATTAATAACGCTTACTACTATTTTTTGACAAAAAGCTAATATGACCACGGTATTAAATCAAGCATCTAAACAAACCAGTGTAGATGTACCAAAAAACTCCCGAGAAAGAGCCAAACAATTTGTCATGGAGTTGCAGGATAAAATCTGTCAAGGTTTAGAAGAAATCGACGGTAAAGCTCGTTTTCAGGAAGATAAATGGGAAAGAAAAGAAGGGGGCGGAGGACGCACCAGAGTGATTCGCAATGGGGGCGTTTTTGAACAAGGAGGGGTTAACTTCTCTGAGGTTTGGGGGGATACTTTACCTCCTTCTATTCTTATGCAACGTCCTGAGGGCGCTGGTCATGGTTTCTATGCCACAGGTACATCTATGGTGCTTCATCCTCGTAATCCCTATGTGCCAACGGTACATTTAAATTATCGTTATTTTGAAGCCGGCCCCGTGTGGTGGTTTGGCGGTGGTGCTGATTTAACTCCCTATTATGGTTTTGCGGAGGATGCGGTTCATTTTCATCAAACTTTAAAAGTAGGGTGCGATCGCCATTACCCCGAATATTATCCCATCTTTAAAAAATGGTGTGACGAATATTTTTACCTCAAACATCGTCAAGAAGCCAGAGGCGTAGGAGGCATTTTCTTTGACTATCAAAACAGTGAAGGAAGACTCTATGGAGGTTCAAACCATGAAGGATTAGCCCATCAACATAGCGAGAAAGTGGGTAAGGTGAACCATAGCTGGGAGGATATATTTTCCTTTGTGCAAAGTTGTGGCAACGCTTTTCTTCCCTCCTATTTACCCATTGTGGAGCGTCGTAAATCCATGGAATATGGAGAAAAAGAGCGTAATTTTCAGCTATATCGTCGGGGGCGTTATGTGGAGTTTAACTTGGTTTATGACCGTGGGACTATTTTTGGCTTACAAACCAATGGACGTACGGAGTCGATATTAATGTCTTTACCTCCTCTTACCCGTTGGGAATACGGCTATCAACCAGAAAAGAATAGTCGTGAGGCACAATTAACCGACTTTTTCCTACAACCTCAAGATTGGGCAAACTTTAAGCTCTAGTCTTTTTCGCAATCTATCTCTTTGTTACATACACTACTTTTCCTCTTTCCTAGCTATCTTTTGATGGCTAGGTTTTTTTGTCATGGGGAATAATTTTTCATCGGATAAATCTAACTAAGGTTTTTTGGTTATTTTTTTCTCGATTTGATTAAGAGTCTTAAACATATATATTTATTGATAATTATCGTATTTTTACTTAAATTATAGATAAATAAAGATAAAGTTTATTAAGTTTTTTATCAAGGTAGATTATAAGTAGATTTTATTTGCTTTAATAAAAATAGGAACTTAAATAAATAACTAACTATTTATCCGATCTTCCAAAGAGTAAGAGACTGTAAATCTTTACCTAGCATAGTTTTTTCTTAAAATATTTCGACAAGGGTTTAAGCAAAACATAAAAATAAAGCATCAAAAAGTAATTAATTTATTTTAATGAAATTTATGTTTATTTATGTTGAAAATATTAGCCAAATAACTATTTTTTGTAAAAAAAATGTTGCTTAGTCTCCACCCATTGGAAGTAAGTAAAATAATTAAGGAGATTAGCTATTATGGTGAACACAGCTCCAGAAAAAATTAACGCAGACATTAATCACAAAAATAAATTTGTCTTGTGGTTTGAGGAAGTTGGCATCGAAGATGTCCCCATGGTGGGCGGAAAAAATGCCTCCTTGGGGGAAATGATCCAACAGTTGACGGCTAAGGGGGTAAATGTGCCGACGGGCTTCGCTACAACGGCCTATGCTTACCGTTATTTTATTGAAAATGCGGGGATTGAGTCTGGGTTACGGAAAATCTTTGCGGATTTGGATGTTGATAATCTTGTTAGTTTGCAGTCGGTGGGTAAACAGGCGAGGGCTTTGGTTTTAAATACTCCTTTTCCGAAAGAGTTGGAATTGGCGATCGCCCATGCTTACTTCAAATTATGCCAAAGATATGGAGCAGATCCTACTTTGTGCGAAAAAACCGAAGAAGAACAGATGAGATTGCGCGATTGCGTCTATGATACTGATGTAGCGGTGCGATCGTCTGCCACCGCAGAAGACTTACCCGATGCGAGTTTCGCAGGGCAACAGGAAACCTATCTTAATGTCCATGGGGTAAAAGACGTATTAGAATCTTGCCATAAATGTTTCGCCTCCATTTTCACCGACAGGGCGATTTCTTATCGCACCATGAACAAGTTTGACCACTTTGAGGTGGCGTTATCGGTAGGGGTACAGAAAATGGTACGCTCCGATTTGGCTTCCTCTGGAGTAATGTTTAGCATCGACACCGAAACAGGTTTCAAAGATGCTGCCTTTGTTACCGCCGCCTATGGTTTAGGAGAAAACGTGGTACAGGGTGCCGTTAACCCCGATGAATTTTTCGTTTTTAAACCCACCCTCAAACAAGGTTTTAAACCCATCCTCAGTAAACGCCTTGGTTCCAAGGAAATCAAGATGGTATATGACTTAGGGGGTGGCAAAAAGGTCAAAAATGTCCCTGTATCCGAAGCCAAACGCCAACAATATGCCATCAGTGATGAAGAAGCCTTGCTCCTGGCAAAATGGGCTTGTATCATTGAAGATCATTACAGCGAAAAACGGGGACAACTTACCCCCATGGATATTGAATGGGCAAAGGATGGACAAACGGGAGAATTATTCATTGTCCAAGCCCGTCCAGAAACGGTACAATCCCGTAAGTCGGGTAATGTACTTAAAGATTATAAACTCCTGGGCGATGGTAAGGTCTTGGTCAGGGGAAGGGCAGTAGGGGAAATGATTGGGCAAGGTTTAGCCCGTGTTATCCTCGATGTCCATGAAATTGGGCAGTTTAAGGAGGGAGAAGTTTTAGTCACCAATAAAACCGATCCCGACTGGGAACCGATTATGAAAAAAGCCAGTGCGATCGTTACTAACCAAGGGGGCAGAACCTGCCATGCGGCGATCATTGCCCGAGAAATGGGCATTCCTGCCATTGTGGGTTGTGGTAACGCCACGGGCATTTTGAAAACGGGTCAAGATATTACGGTGTCTTGTTCCGAGGGGGAAGAAGGTCGAGTTTATGAGGGTTTAATTCCTTTTGATATTATTGAAACTCCCCTTGATAATTTACCCACTACGAAGACTCAAATTTTGATGAATGTGGGTAACCCTGAAGAGGCATTTAAATTGGCTTCGATTCCTTGTAATGGCGTTGGTTTGGCTCGTTTAGAGTTTATTATTGCGAACCATATCAAGGCTCATCCCCTCGCTTTGATGAATTTTGAACAATTGAAAGATGACGCAGTGAAAGCAGAAATTGCTCACCTGACCAGGGGTTATGATCATAAGGCTGATTTCTTTGTCGATAAGGTGGCTCAAGGGGTAGGGGCGATCGCAGCGGCGTTCTATCCTAATCCTGTGGTAGTGAGAATGTCTGACTTCAAATCCAACGAATATGCCAATCTTTTGGGTGGTGCAGACTTTGAACCCCACGAAGAAAACCCCATGATTGGTTGGCGTGGTGCTTCCCGTTACTACGACGAAAAATATCGTGATGCCTATGGCTTGGAATGTAAAGCTCTTAAAAGGGTAAGGGATGAAATGGGCTTAACTAATGTAATACCTATGATTCCTTTCTGTCGTACACCCTATGAAGGTCGTAAAGTCTTAGCGGAGATGGAAAAACACGGCTTAAAACGGGGCGAAAATGGCTTACAGGTATATGTCATGTGCGAGATTCCCAGTAACGTTATTTTAGCGGATCAATTTAGTGAAATCTTTGACGGTTTCTCCATTGGTTCTAATGATTTAACCCAACTTACCCTCGGATTGGATCGAGATTCTTCCCTCGTCGCTCACATTTTTGACGAGCGCAACCAGGCCGTTAAAGATATGGTAAGAATGGTAATCGAAAAAGCCCACCAAAATAACCGTAAAATCGGTATTTGTGGACAAGCCCCCAGCGATTATCCCGAATTTGCCCGTTTCCTTGTGGAATTAGGCATTGACTCTATTAGTCTTAACCCTGATTCGGTGCTTAAAACCCTCCTCGACATTGCAAAATTGGAGGAAAAATTAGTTAATCAATAGGTTTCGTCTTCCTCTCCATGGGGGAGATAATCGGGCTTTAGTTCATTCAAAACAGCAATTACGATCTAAAGCCTGATTTAATAACTTGATATACTCATGATTGTCGATAATATAAGAACCAAATCGAGCAAGATGGGGGTTTTGCATTTGAGCATCGAATAAAACAAAATGCCTACTTCGTAAATGTTCCACCAATTTGACCATGGCAACTTTAGAAGCATCGGGAATATTGTAGAACATCGACTCACCGATAAACGCTCCCTTGATGACAATGCCCAAGATTCCCCCCGCCAATTTATCTCCTTGCCAAGTCTCGAAACTATAGGCCCATCGAGCTTGATTTAGTTTAAGATATATTTCAATTAGATCATCAGAAATCCAAGTAGTTTCCCGATTAGCACATCCTAGACATACCCCCAAAAAATCTTGATTAATGGCTACGGAAAACTTATTTTGGTTTAAAACTCGTTTTAAGGACTTAGGATAGCGGAAACTTTGATCTAGGGGGATTAGGGTGCGCTCGTTGCTAGAATACCACCCTAGGTTATGGTAATCATCAGCCATCAAAAAATTACCGTGGGCATAGCCTTGAATAATGGAGGCAATATCTATCATAAGGATGGGAAATCTTTATATAATCATTATTAAGACAACTTATCTATCTATTGTAATATTTAATCATGTCTAAACCCATTCCTCCCATAGTTTTACCTCCCCTTGAAAATGTTGAAGTTGAAGCAAACTGGTTACGGCAAAATCTGCATAAGTGGTTAAATGAGGAATTTTTGCCCGAGGCTATTAATGAAACCATTGCTTACCGTGCCTCACAGATTTTTATTCGTCATCGTCTTGAGGGGGAAAATGACTTAGGTTCTCTAGTTATTGCTATTGTTACTGAAATGCAGTCTTTTGATTTTCAGAAAAGTTTTTATAGTGAATTTGCCATCGCCAATGCTGTTAGTGATTTAATTCTTAAAAGTTTGGGTATTGATAGTTGTTGTGGGAACAATTAAGGGGATAAATACACAATTATCAGATTTGATTCTCTTGATGTCATCTATTTAAGGGTTACTTATTTTTGATGAAGATGGGAAATAAGTAGATTATATTTATCAACCTTAGGGAATAGAGAATGGTGATAATATCTTATGTTTTAATCGAATATTAAAAATTCAAAAAAAACATATAAGATAACAAAAAGTATCAAAAAATACTTTCCCCATCACAAGGAACTGACAGGATAAGGGTGGTAGTGAAATGGGTGTCCCTTTGTCGTTGTTAGATTATGAGTGAGAAAGTAAAGACAGTTTGTCCTTATTGTGGTGTAGGTTGTGGTTTAGAAGTAATGCCCTCTGGAGATGATCAAACAAAATCTATCGGTAAGGTTATGGGCGATCGCACCCACCCATCTAGCTTAGGAAAAGTATGCGTCAAAGGGGCAACCGTGGGTGAATCCATCAAAAAAAGTCGTTTACAATATCCCCTCTGGCGAGAAAGCCTAGACAAAGAATTTCAACGTATTTCATGGGATGAAGCCTTTGACAAAATCATCAATCAGATCAACAAAGTAAAAAATACTATTGGGGTTGACGGTATCTGTATGTATGGCTCAGGGCAATTTCAAACCGAAGATTACTATATCGCCCAAAAACTGTTCAAGGGATGCTTAAGGACAAATAATTTTGATGCCAATTCCCGTCTGTGTATGTCTTCCGCCGTCTCAGGATATGTAGGTAGTTTTGGAGCAGATGGCCCCCCTTGCACCTATACCGACTTAGAAAATACCGACTGTGCCTTTTTGGTGGGAACGAATACCGCTGACTGCCATCCCATTGTATTCAATCGTGTAAGGGCATATCACAAGAAAAATGACCATGTCAAAATGGTAGTCATTGATCCTCGCCGTACTGCCACCGCAGAAGCCGCCGATCTCCATTTACCTATTCGCCCCGGTACCGACATTGACTTATTTAACGGCATCGCCCATCTATTGCAAAAATGGGGCAAAATTGACCCCGACTTTATCGCCCAATATACCGATAACTTTGCCCATTACCAAGAAATTATCAAAGATTATTCCCCCGAAAAAGTAGCCCATATATGCGGTATTCCTGAAGCCGATTTAATTACCGCTGCCACCTATTGGGCGGAGTCTAATCGAGTTATATCCCTGTGGTCCATGGGTTTGAATCAATCCTCCGAAGGCACTGCCAAAATTCGTACCTTGATTAACCTACACTTGATGACAGGCACCATGGGCAGGGAAGGATGTGGGCCTTTTTCCCTCACAGGGCAACCCAACGCCATGGGAGGCAGAGAGGCGGGGGGTTTAGCCCATATTCTCCCCGGTTATCGCCTTATCCATAACCCTAACCATCGAGCAGAGGTAGAACAATTATGGAATCTGCCCGAAAATTCGATCTCTCCTGAAGCTGGTAAAACCGCTTGGGAAGCGATTATGGGTTTAGAAACAGGAGAAGTACAATTTTATTGGGTGGCCGCCACTAACCCTGTGGTAAGTATGCCAGACTTGGAAAGGACAAAAAAAGCCCTGCTCAATTCCCCTTTTACGGTATATCAAGATGCTTATTTTCCCACGGAAACCGCCTATTATGCCCATTTGGTGTTACCTGCGGCACAGTGGAGTGAAAAAGCAGGTACCATGACCAATTCTGAGCGAGTGGTTACCTATTGCCCTCGTTTTAGTCAACCTGTGGGGGAAGGGAAGGCGGACTGGGAAATTTTTGCGGAGGTGGGCAGAAGGTTGGGATTTGAGGAATATTTTGCCTTTGAAAATTCGGCACAGGTATATGATGAGTATGTGTCGTTAACCAAAAATCGCCCCTGTGATATGTCGGGGTTAAGCCATGATTTGTTAAAACAAGCCCCCATCCAGTGGCCTTTTCCTGAAGGCACCAATCCTGATGATAAGTATGGCAGAAGGTTATACACTGATTTAAAGTTCCATACCCCTAACCAAAAAGCCCAGTTTATTGCGGTGCATAGTCGGGGATTGGCCGAACCTCCTAACCCTGATTATCCTTTTGTGTTAACCATCGGTAGGCTGTATGGACACTGGCACACCATGACGCGCACGGGCAGAATTGCCAAAATTAATAAAATGCACCCTGAGCCTTTGTTGGAGATTCACCCCAAGGATGCAAGTCAATATGGCATTGAGTCGGGGGATATGGTGGCCATTACTTCTTTACGGGGCAAAGGAATTTTTAAGGCTTTGGTGACAAGGGCGATCGCCCCTAGAACCCTATTTATCCCGATGCACTGGGGTTTTTTGTGGGGGGAAAACACCGAAGCCAATAGCCTAAGTCATCCTATAGCTTGTCCTGTGTCTAAACAACCTGAATTAAAAGCCTGTGCGGTAAATATTACCAAGGTTTAAGAAAAAAGGCGTTGCTTAATGATGGTATGAAACATAGTTGAATTATGCTGAAAACTAAGATTTCTAAATATTATAGCTGTTCCCTTCCTCAACGAGAAATCATACTCAAAATCAGCAATGCTAGAAAAAACATTGTTACCTAACACTTAATACCCATTACCTAATATCTAACCAGCGCGTTTATAAGCCTCATCGAGTACCTCAGAAAGGGTAGGATGGGCGTGGACATTGAATGCTAACTCGTGGACTGATTGACGAGAGGCGATCGCATTTGCCGCCTCCTGAATCAAATCAGAAGCATGAATACCGATGATATGTACCCCCAAAAGTTCCCCTGTATCTTTACGATAAATCACCTTGGCAATACCATCAGTTTCTTTCTCCGCTAACGCCTTAGAATTCGCTTTAAAGTAGGTTTTTGCCGTGCCTACCTCAAAACCTTCATTTTTACCCAACTCCTTGGCTTGAGGCTCACTAAGCCCCACATAGCTAATCTCAGGATGGGTGAAAGCCGCCGCTGGAATACTACGATAATCGATGGTTTTATCATTACCGCACATATTTTCCACCGCCACAATACCTTGCCCAGAAGCCGCGTGCGCCAACATCATTTTACCATTAGCATCACCCACCGCCCAAAGATGGGGAACTACCTGACCATCTTTCAAAACTTGCATTTTGTCATTGACGGGGATAAAACCTCTTTCAGTTTCCACACCCAAATTTTCCAAGCCAAGGTTTTCGGTGGCAGGAATGCGCCCCGTAGCCACCAAACAGGCATCCACTTCCAACACTTCTACCACTTCTTTGGTTTTAGCGTCGGTTAACTCAATCATCACAGGGGTACCAGGAATTACCTTAGTAGCGAAAACTCCCGTATAGGTTTCAATGTCACGGCTGTTAATTAGTACCTTTTCGGCAATTTTAGCAATATCAGGATCAAAAGTCGGCATTAACTTATCCATGGCTTCAATCATGGTAATTTCCGAACCAAGGGCGGTATAAACATCGGCAAATTCCAAGCCGATATAACCACTACCGATAACGGCAATCCACTGGGGTAAAGATTCCAATCTCACCGCATGATCGCTAGTATAAACGGTTTTACCGTCAATCTCCACACCCCTTGGCACAAAAGGCACTGAGCCCGGGCAAAGCATAATATCTTTAGCGGTGATGATTTTTTCCCCTGATTCGGTTTCCACCGCTACTTTTTGCGGGGCAACTACTTTTCCCCATCCTCTGATGGTATCTACCTTTAACCTTTTTAAACTGTTGGTTAAATCTCCCCTAATCTTACTCACTAAATCATTGGCGTGAGAGGCGATCGCACTGCGATCAAAAGTAACACCACCAACACTTACACCCATATCCTGTAGATGGGAAGTATCTGCCAATTCCCTCACCTTACCAGAAGCTGCCAAAAGAGCCTTAGAAGGGATACAACCACGGTTAACACAAGTACCACCCATATCCCCTGCCTCCACGATAGCAGTCTTTAAACCCATCTTAACGGCGTGTAAAGCAGCACCATGGCCACCAACACCCGCACCAATAATAACTAAATCATAATCAAATTGACTCATAACCTTTTAATTTAACTTAATTTCAATCCTTCTATTTTACTGACATCTGTACCCATAGGTAATGAACAATTGACAATTGACAATTGATAATTAATTTTTGGATAATCTCATTTTTTCATCTTTCCAACTTTTTATACCAAATCCGATTTAGTGAATATATCTATTCATTAACTTAAAATTGAGCGTTGGTGATTTTGGACATGGGATATGACTCAATCGCAGCAAATATATAATATCAACACTATTATTACCATTGCCCGGTTCATGAGCGTAGTCGAATCAGCAAGAGTGCCTATTCCCTGCCTTGATTAGTTTATTATTAAAACAAGATTTGGTATTAAACCATTATTGTTTAACGTGAATGGCAAAAGAAGTCCCTAATTTCAGCAAGGCGAATTAGCGGATGAATACACTATTATTGAAGCAAATCTGTTAAAAGTTTGTCCTCCATTGGACACCATATTTCTTTTATGCAACCATTTACTTCTCTGCGTTTCAGAATAATCCTTCTTTTCGTTATTCCCCTTCTCAGTAGCATTGGATTGGTGGGTTATATTTCCTTCAATAGTAGTAGTAAAACAGTAGAAAAACTTGCCGAACAATTACAAACAGAAATCAACAGTAAAGTTGAACAACAATTAAATAATTATCTATCCCAACCATTAAAAATTAATGAACTTAATCTCAGTAACCGTGAATTAGGAATCCTCAACTATCAAGATTTTGATTTGATGGAAAAATACTTGTGGAAACAAATTAATAGTTTTTCTGAAATAGGCTTTATTGGTTATGCTTCAGCCCAAGGAGAATTAATTGGGGTTGAAAGACTAGATAATAATCAAATTGACTTAAATTTAATGGACGAAACCTCCCCCACTAATTTACGCATTTATGGCACTGATAATCAAGGGAATAGACTAGCACAAAAAACCGTCATACCAAATTTCATTAACGAAAATCGTCCTTGGTATCAAAAAGCCGTCACCATGGGTGAAGCTACGTGGAGTGATGTTTTTATCTACAAAGGTACTCCCCGTTTAGCCATTTCTGCCGTAGTGCCTATATATGATCAAAATAATCAATTGGAGGGAGTTTTATTTAGTGATTTACTATTATCTTTAATTAGTAATTTTCTGGATAATTTAACTATTGGAGAAACAGGAGAAATATTTATTATTGACTCCTCTAGTGAATTAATTGCTAGTTCCTTAGAAAATCCTTTTGTCATTAGAAATCCTGAAGGAAATACACTCGAACAAGTGGCAGAAAGAGTAAATATTGCCAATAGTAAATCTTCATCAGTGAGGGAATTAAGTAAAACAATTAGTAGTAGATTAGCACAAGTTCAAAAACCAGAGTTTTTACAAATTACCCTAGATAATGAACCTTATTTTGTGCAGATTGTTCCTTTTGATAATAATCTTGATCAACCGTGGTTTGTGGTTATTCTTTTACCTGAAAAAGATGTGATGGGAGAAGTAAGAGAAAATACGAAAATTACTATTTTTATTTGGTTAATTACTTTGATAATTTCCCTCATAATTGGTTTATGGACTACGGGCTATATTACTAAACCTATTTTAAAATTAAATAGAGCTGTAAATCGTTTTAAAGATGGTAACTATAATGAACCTATTAAGATTAATAGAAATGATGAATTAGGTAATTTAGGAAGTGCTTTTAATGAAATGGCAGATAAAATTAATAGTTTATTAAATGACTTAGAAGAAAAAGTAAAACTAAGGACAGAAGAATTGGTAAAAGCAAAGGAAAAAGCAGAGGTTGCTAACCAAGCAAAAAGTGAGTTTTTAGCCAATATGAGCCATGAATTACGCACTCCTTTAAATGCTATTTTGGGTTTTACGCAGATTATGTTAAGGTCTAGTGATATACCCCATGAACATCAAGAAAGTATTGATATTATTAATCGTAGTGGTGAACATTTATTAACGTTGATCAATAATATTTTAGATTTATCGAAGATTGAGGCAGGTAAAATAACTCTTAATTCAGAAAAATTTGATTTATATAAATTATTAGATGATATTGAGGATATTTTTAAATATAAGTGTGATAAAAAAGGTTTACAGTTAATTTTTGAAAAGGTAGATAATTTACCTCGTTTTGTGGAAGCTGATGCTCCAAAATTAAGACAAATTTTACTTAATATAATTGGTAATGGGATCAAGTTTACTGAACAAGGGGGAATATCTGCACAAATTGCCAATCTTCATAATTCAGAAGATAATTTACCAGAAAATCAGGTAAAACTTTTATTTATTATTCGAGACACTGGCAAAGGAATTAGTCAGGATGAGTTGGGAAATTTATTTCAACCATTTAGCCAAACTAAAACAGGAAAAGAGGTTAATGATGGTACGGGTTTGGGGTTATCCATTAGCAAAAGATTTGTAGAATTGATGGGGGGAGAAATTAATGTTTCTAGTGAAGAAAATGTCGGTAGTATTTTTTCTTTTTCCATTGATGCTAATTTGGTGACGGAAAATGAAATTAAGGTTAATAATCCTAGTTTACAAGTGGTGGGTATTGAAAAAAATCAGCCAAGATATAAAATTTTGATTGTGGATGATAAAGATATTAATTGTCAATTATTATGGAAATTATTAGAGCCTTTTGGGTTTGATTTAACCATAGCAAATAATGGTCAAGAGGCGATCGCCCTTTGGGAAAAATGGCAACCCCATCTGATTTTTATGGATATGCGTATGCCTGTATTGGATGGTTATGAGGCAACTAAAATTATCAAAGGCACTGTTATGGGTAATGCCACGGCTATTATTGCGGTGACTGCCAGTGTTTTGGAGGAGGAAAAGGCGATTATTTTATCGGCAGGATGCGATGATTTTGTGCGTAAACCTTTTCGCCAAGAAACCATTTTCGCAATGTTAAGTAAACATTTAGGGATACGTTTTATTTATAATCAGATAGAGTCTGACAAATCTTTTTCCCATAATCATAGAGACTTAAAACCTGCGGATTTATTGGTAATGCCCCAAGAATGGTTAAATAAACTATATCAGGCTAGTATTGATTTAGATGAACAATTAATTTTAGATTTAATTGCCCAAATACCGACCACAGAAACAAATTTAATTGAAGGATTGAAAACCATTGTTAATTCTTTAGAATTAGATAAAATTACCAATCTAATTGAAGAATTATAGTTTAAAGTTTGATGAATAAATTTATGAGCTATGCTCAGAGGTTTTGGCATCATATAAACATCAAAAAATATACAATAATTACTATTCTCAATTATCCATCCTAAATATATTAATTAAGATCATAACTTCATTTTTTAGCCAACCATAAATATTTTATCTTCGTAATAATGTCAGAAAATTCTCAATATAGTCTTTTAATTGTCGATGATATAGCGGAAAATATCAAAGTTTTAGCTAATATATTAAGTTCTTCTAATTATAATGTCAGGAAAGCTCTTAGTGGTAAAGTTGCTTTACGCTCAATCAATTCTAATCCTCCTGACTTAATTTTATTGGATATAAAAATGCCAGAAATGGATGGTTATCAAGTGTGTGAAGCTATAAAAAAAGATCCTTTTACTCAACACATTCCCGTTATTTTTATTAGTGCTTTAAATGAAGTATTTGATAAGGTAAAAGCCTTTCAAGTTGGTGGTGCTGATTATATTACAAAACCTTTTCAAATTGAAGAAGTAGTCGCCCGAATTGAAAATCAATTGACTATTCAAAAACAAAAGAAATTGTTGGAAAAAGAAATTCATAAAAGACAAGAAGCAGAAGAAATTTTGTATCAATCAAGGGCTTTACTAGCTAGTATTCTTAATACTTCCCTCGATGGGGTAGCTGCTTTACAAGCGGTAAGAAAACCTTTAAGCACAGAAATTGATGATTTTCGTTGTTTAGTAGTTAACCCTGTTTTTGCCAAAATGATTAATGCCCATGAGAGTAATTTGGTGGGAAAATTAGTGGGTAAAAGATTGATTAATAAAATCGATTCTAGTTTATTTAATAAGTTAAAGAATTTGGTAGAAAATGGTGGTTTTATCTCAGAAGATATTTATTTAAAAACAGGGGAAAGAAGTCGATGGTATCATTTTATTGCGAATAAACTGGGTGATGGTTTTTCTTTGATGGTAAGGGATATTACTAACCGCAAAAAAATGGAATTAAAATTAGAATTCCTTGCCAATAGTGATGGTTTAACAGGGGTTGCTAATCGTCGTCTATTTGATAAAACCATAGAGAGTGAATGGAAAAGACATCAAAGACAGGAACATAATTTATCTTTAATTATGTTAGATGTGGATTTTTTTAAGGCATACAATGATGGTTATGGACATTTACAAGGGGATGAGTGTTTGAGGCAAATTGCCCGTTGTCTTGGGGCTACGGTAAAACGGGCGGGGGAATTGGTATCTCGATTTGGAGGGGAGGAGTTTATTATTATTTTACCTCATACTTCTAGTCAAGATGCGATCGCCCTTGGGGAATTAATCCAAAAAAATATTAAACATTTAGCGCTAAAACATGAATACTCTGATGTTAGTGATCAGGTAACATTAAGTATTGGTATTGCCACCACAATTCCTAGTCAAGATCATTTATGGTCAAATTTAATTGAATTAGTAGATCAAGCCCTTTATTTAGCTAAAAAAAATGGTAGAAACTGTATCATTGCTAAGGAATTAAATTAAGATTTTTTCAGGGATAATCAGAGATAAAAAAAATTTGGGTGAACAGTCAAAAATTTGATTAAAATATAGGCAATTTACCCTTAGTTATCATTACTAAAAACTATCTCACCATGGCTTATTCTTCATCAAATCATTCTCAATGGCAATGGAAATCAACCCCCGACGGAGAATTTTTAACCTGTGATTTATTAAAAGATTGGTGTCATGGTTTTTTTTCGGTGGATTTTGCAGGGCAACCCCCATCTATGTTAAGTAAATATTTACATAAATCTGCCAATGTTTTTCGTCTCAAACAAATTCATAGTAATATTCTTTTTTCTACCTCGGCGGTGGAAACCAAAAAAGATGAGGAGGGAAACATAACTTATTCCCAAGGGGATGGTATTATCAGCGAAAAAGCGGGGGATTCTGTATGGGTTGCTAGTGCTGATTGTACCCCCGTTTTGATAGCCGATCGCACCTTAGGAAAAGTATGCGCCATTCATTCTGGTTGGCGTGGCACTGCCTTAAAAATTGTACCAGATGCCATCACCCTTTTTAACCAATTAGGCTCAAAAAAAGAAGACTTACTCTTTGCCCTGGGCCCTGCTATTAATGGAGAAGTTTATCAAGTCGATATTCCCGTGGCCTTAAAGGTATTATCGACCATTTTTAAGGGAGAAGATCAAGAAATTCTGCAACAAGGGTATAACTCCCCCCATAAAGTAATTTTAGGCGACAAGGAAGAAGGTAAAGTAAAATTAGATGTTACTCAAGTAATTCATACTCAAATTCAGCAACAAGGTATCAATAAAGGACAAATTGCGATCGCCCCTTACTGCACCTATCAAACCCCAGCGCGCTTTTTTTCCTACCGTCGCACCCACCAAAAACAAGTACAATGGTCTGGGATTATTTCTCCATAGGGCTTGATGGAAAAGCCTTATTTTTACTTAAAAAGCTCAGTTTATTTAGTAAGTTGATCACTAATTTTCCTTAAAACCCCATTAATAAAACGAAAACCATCATCATCAGAATAAGTCTTAGCGATTTCCACAGCCTCATTAATGGCCACTTTTGGTTCAATTTGTAAAAAAGCCATTTCCGCCACCGCAATGCGCAGAATATTACTATCAATCAAAGATAGACGATTTAACTTCCAATCAATCATCACGTCATCCAACATTTGATTAATTTCCCCTTGACGACGATTAACCGTGGTAATTAATTCAATGGCATATTCCCTCACCTGTGCTTGTTGAGAAAGTTGCACAAATTCGGGTAACTCTAAAACATTACCAAGACGATTAATAGCTTTTTGGGTAAGGGCGATCGCATCTTTTAACATCTCCTTAGCACTACCCACATTAGTAGTACGGGTTTCACTCCTAAAAACCTGTTCATTACTGCGATTTAGCTCATCTGCCGCAGTTTCCAAAGCATTTTCCACCTCTGTGGTTAAACTACGAATTGCCCCTAACAATAAATCATTAATTTCTAATTGCTCTATTTTCTCAGCATTACCACGAACTTGAGTTAAACTAAGTAAAGCTAGAATTCTGGCGGTTCTTCTCGGTTGTTGTCTAATGGGCATACTAAACTGGGGTAAAATCTTTTAATAGTAACACAGAGCTATAAAATTATACCCCAAGGTTGACAGGAAATAAATAGTAATTATAAGTTTAAAGAAGGTTGCCCTGAAACCTTAACCCTCTGGGAAGCATTATTCAAATCAGCTAAATCATCAAAGATAGTTAATTCCGTGGGTTTAAATCTCCTAATAGAAATTTTAATTTCCTTTGCTCCCTCCTCAAGCAAATCATCAATATAACCCTGTTGATTTTCCCTAGCTTCTTTTTGTGTTAAAAAAGGCCCAAAATAATAAGTACACCTAGGATTTTCGGTAGTTACTTTCAACCAACAAGCCCAACCGAAAAAATTAAGAATTTGAATCAAAAGTTCTTTCATAACTGACACCTCGATAGTAGTATTTGTTTAAGTTTAATCCTATTTATATATTGCTAACCAAAAGTTTTTGAAGCGCTGGAAAATAAATTCTCCCTCTTTATTCAACTTTAGTCTTTGATTTTGGCATTGACAAGGGGGCATTTACCCAGTTATTTACCTTGAGAAACTAATTTTTGACGACATACTTCATAAAGACAGATGGCCGTTGCCACAGAGGCGTTTAAACTAGGGGTTTTCCCTGTCATGGGAATAGATACTAGAAAATCACAGGATTTCGCCACGGATTGGCTTAAGCCCTTATCTTCAGAACCTATTACTAAACCTACTGCCCCCTGTAACTTTGTATTGTGTAAATAGCTACCACTTTCGGCCACGGTGCCATAAATCCAAAAACCTGCTTCTTGGAGGGCGCTAATGGCTTGGTTGAGATTGACTACCCTAGCGATGGGAAAATGTTCGAGCGCCCCTGCGGCCACCTTCATGACGGTGGAGTTTACCCCGGCCGCCCTTCTTTGGGGAATGATTAAACCTTGCATTCCGAGGGCTTCCCCCGTACGGATGATCGCTCCTAGGTTGTGGGGATCGCTGATTCCATCGGCTATAATAATTACAGGGTCTGGGGTTTGGGCTTTTGCTTGGGAAATTAATTGATCTAATTCTACATATTCGTAGGGGGCAACGGTGACGGCAATACCCTGATGGTTGGCAAAATTGGTTACTTGGCTAATTCTTTTGGAATCAACTATATCGATGACAGCACCGTTACTTTTGGCTTCTTGGATTAAGTCGGCAAATCTTTTGTCATGGGCTATTTTACCTGTTACATAAATACGGTTTAAGGTGCGATCGCCCTTTAAAACCTCCAATACAGGATAACAACCATAAATTAAATCTTGATGATTATCATTATCTAAAACACCATCATCAACCTTTACAGACTTCAAACGAGGCTCACTATCTCTTTTACGGGGCATCTTTTGCTCAGGGAAAGAATTACGAGGGGAATTGTGCTTTTTCTTGGGACGAGGTTTCATGGGAATTAATGATTAGTTGGTGATGAATAATTAACCATTGATCATTCATCTTTACGACTTAAAGTTATTACAGTTAATTGTCCATTGTTCATTGTCCATTGTCAATTTTTTTAGATTATGAATATTTACTTATTTCTTATTAAGAAATGTAAAGAAGTAAGGTCAAAAAATTAACATGATGTAATGTAAAAAAGTCCATTCAAGGTGTATAACTGTATTCGGGAAGTAAAAAAAGACCCATTGACAAAAAAGAAATGTAAAAAAATTAAGTTTCTTTACAAATGCTTAACAAAAACTTGGTTTTAAGCTCATAATGTAGGAAACTAATTTGCAAGGGTTTACTCCCAAGGTTTAACGAAAAAAAAGTTAAATCACATTTAATAAAACAAACACTAACAAAACTAATTCAATTTAGGAGATTAACTTAAAATGTACGACGCATTCACAAGGGTTGTTTCTCAAGCTGACGCTCGTGGAGAGTTCTTATCTGCTTCTCAAATCGATGCTTTAAGCCAAATGGTTGCTGACAGCAACAAGCGTATGGATACCGTTAACCGTATCACCAGCAACGCTTCTGCTATCGTTACCAACGCAGCTCGTTCCTTATTCGCTGAACAGCCTCAATTAATCGCACCTGGTGGAAACGCTTACACCAGCCGTCGTATGGCAGCTTGTCTTCGTGACATGGAAATCATCTTACGTTACGTTACCTACGCTATCTTCTCTGGTGACGCTTCCGTATTAGAAGATCGTTGTTTAAATGGACTCCGTGAAACCTACTTAGCATTAGGAACTCCCGGATCTTCGGTTGCTGTTGGCGTACAAAAAATGAAAGATGCTGCTTTAGCAATTGCTAACGACACCAACAACATCACCCTTGGTGATTGTAGCCAATTAATGGCTGAAGTTGCTACCTATTTTGATCGTGCTGCTGCTGCAGTAGCGTAATTAAATAGCTACCTCATAAGTTAAAAAAATCATTTCGTTAACAAAAACACAAATTTAAGGAGAATATTAGACAATGAAAACCCCTTTAACTGAAGCAGTATCCGCAGCAGATTCTCAAGGTCGTTTCCTCAGCAGCACCGAAATCCAAACCGCTTTCGGTCGTTTCCGTCAAGCTAGTGCTAGTTTATCTGCCGCTAAGTCTTTAACTGAAAATGCTCAACGTTTAGTTGATGGCGCTGCTAACGCTGTTTACAGCAAATTCCCTTACACCACTTCTACCCCTGGTGCTAACTACGCTTCTACCTCTGAAGGTAAAGCAAAATGTTCCCGTGACATCGGTTACTACCTACGTATGGTTACCTACTGTTTAGTAGCTGGTGGAACTGGTCCTATGGATGAGTATTTAATCGCTGGTATCGATGAAATCAACCGTAGCTTCGAGTTATCTCCTAGCTGGTACATCGAGGCTTTAAAATACATCAAAGCTAACCACGGTTTAAGTGGAGATCCTGCTGTAGAAGCTAACTCCTACATCGATTATGCTATCAACGCTCTCAGCTAATCTATTGCTTCTGAGTTTTGATCATAGGTTTCTCTTAAGGGAGAACATCAAAAAATCCTTGTTCAATCAAGGTTGAAATAATAAACATTCATCGCCTGAGAAGGTTTGCGAATACGGATTTAATTCTTGTGTTTGTTGACTTTTTCGGGCGATGTTGGCTTTAAGTTAATGGATAATTGAGAATGGATAATTGATAATTAAACTGCAAATCATAAAATATTATTACCATTCCCCATTGCCTGATTTAACAAATTTTCGCTAAGGGCGATCGCACCTTGTAACTTTTGAGAAATACTATTAGTTTTTAACTGCTTAGTATGAGGTTGTTTAGCCGATGCAAAAAATAACAACTCCGTATTAAGAAGACGAATAAAACGATAGGTTTCCGTTTGCCAAGACTGCCATTGAGGAATATTATTAAGAGGAAAATCATCCTCATTAAGACTCATAATTTCTGATTGTAAAAAACCATTAATTTTTTGCCATAGGGAAGTTTGATAATAGTTATTTATTTTTTGTAAATTCCACTGACTTTGAAAATCTTTCAGTAAAAATACCCAATCCTTTACAATAGAAAAATGTGATTTTGATAACATTGTCTTTATATTGCGTTACAATCATATAATTAAGAGTTTTTGATTATACTTAGATTAAAGTATCTTTTCCAGTCAACCTAAACAAGAAGTTAAAACAATAAGACTTCAGAGGTTTCCATACAAATAAAATATTGCTATAAAAAATTACTAATCTAAGTAAATCGCCATGGTTTTCTTATAACAATAAATATATTATTTATCATCCCTAATCTCAAGGATAATTAAACAAAACTCCCCCATTTAAAGGCAAAGGAGTAAATTTTGATTATCAAAAAATATTAGGAAAAAACTCATTTATTATTAAACCACTACCCCATTACCCCTACTATGACTATTGCAACCCCTACCAAAGATAAACAAAAGAAAATTCATCTTCCAGAATGGCTTAACCAATGTATGATTGGGGATCAAGGAGATCCGAATAACGCCCTAATCTGTAAAGCCTTTGAATATGCCTATCAACTCCATGAAGGACAATATCGTAAATCAGGGGAGGCTTATATTATTCATCCCATCGCTGTAGCCGAATTGCTACGAGACTTAGGAGGAGACGCAGAGATGATAGCCGCAGGTTTTCTCCATGACGTAGTGGAAGATAACGAAGACATCACCCCAGATCATATCGAAGAATTGTTCGGTAGTAACGTACGTCAATTAGTAGAAGCCGTCACCAAACTATCAAAATTTAACTTTTCCAACAAAACCGAAAGACAAGCGGAAAACTTTCGACGAATGTTTCTCGCCATGGCGCAGGATATTCGAGTAATCGTAGTCAAATTAGCCGATAGATTACACAATATGCGTACCCTCGACTTTTTACCCCCTGAAAAGCAAAAATTAATCGCCACGGAAACTAAAGAAATTTTTGCGCCCCTTGCTAATCGTCTTGGTATGTGGCAATTTAAATGGGAATTAGAAGATTTAAGTTTTAAATACCTCCACGGAGACGAATATCAAAATATTCGTAGTTTAATAGCCGAAAGAAGAAGTGATAGAGAAACCAGAATTAATCAAGTTATCGACATCATCAACCAAGGATTAAGAGAATCGAAGATTGATCCCATTGAAGTAAAAGGGCGCCCCAAGCATCTCTATGGCATCTATGAGAAGATGCAACGACAAAACAAAGAATTTGACCAAATTTTTGATATTGCCGCCCTAAGAATCATTGTAAACACCATACAAGAATGTTATCAAGCCCTTGCGGTGGTGCATAATGCTTTTCGCCCCATTCCAGGTAGATTCAAAGACTATATCGGCTTACCAAAACCTAACCTTTATCAATCTTTACATACCACGGTGGTTAGTTTAAATGGTCGCCCCCTGGAAATTCAAATCCGCACCATGGAAATGCATCGCATCGCTGAATATGGGATTGCCGCCCATTGGAAGTATAAGGAAGCGGGTAATTCTCATAATACCAACCTATCCAATGATGATCAGAAGTTTACTTGGTTAAGGCAACTATTAGACTGGCAGAAGGATTTGAAAGATGCTGAAGAGTATGTTGATAACCTTAAAGAAAATCTTTTTGATGATGATGTTTATGTATTTACTCCTCAAGGGGCGTTAATTTCCCTAAATCGTGGCTCTACGGCAGTAGATTTTGCCTATCGTATCCATTCTGAGGTAGGAAATCATATGAAGGGAGCAAAAATAAATGGTCGTTGGTTGCCCATGGATCATATTTTAGAAAATGGCGACATTGTGGAAATTATCACCGCTAATAATGCCCATCCTAGTCTCGATTGGCTCAATTTTGTCAAAACTCCCACGGCGCGTAACCGTATTCGTCAATGGTATAAGTTATCCCACCGTGATGAAAATATTGCCAGGGGTAAGGAATTGTTGGAGAAGGAATTGGGTAAAAATGGCTTAGAGTCTTTATTGAAGTCCGACACCATGATGAAGGTTGCCCAAAAGTGTAACTTTCATAAGGTAGATGATTTATTAGTGGCTTTGGGCTATGGGGAAATTACTTCAACTCAGGTAATTAACCGTTTGCGGGATGAAAACAAACAAAATCAACCCGATACTAAGCCCACAAGTTTGACAGAGGAAACTTTGTTAACTTCGGCTAATATTACTCCTCAAAAACAGTATAAGGAAATTGATGCTACTAAATATCCCATCGCAGGGATTGAGGGGCTAGAATACCACATTGCAGGGTGTTGTCGCCCTGTGCCGGGTGAATCCATTGTGGGGGTAGTTACCCATCAACGGGGTATTTCTATTCATCACCATGATTGTCCTAATTTGGCTAATGTTAAGGGCGATCGCTTCATACCCGTAAAATGGAATAGTCATCAAAAATCCAATCGTGTGGCAACTTATCCTGTGGATGTGGTGGTAGAAACCATTAATCGGGTGGGTGTTTTACGAGACATCCTTGGCAGACTAAGTGATTATCATATCAATGTCAGTAATGCTTCTGTGAAGACTCATTCTGCTAAACCTGCCCTTATTTCCCTCACCATTGATGTGCGAGACTCTGAACAATTAAGTAGCGTGATGCAAAAAATTAGAAATATTAGCGATGTGCTAAATATACGTCGTATCAGCGATGTTAACTAATGCCCAACCATGAATTGACAAGAGGAGATGAAAAGTTAATAATTAAAGGTTAATGCTTTAGTTTGACCCATAGCAATGGACTAGATTCCATTAACTCAAAAATGCCTATGTCACAAAAAATTCAATGGATTAATGCCCTCTCTGTTCAATCATCCCTCGAAAAAGCCATTGATGAGGTGGTGGAAAAATTACAAGAGCGTTTAACTGGCGATCCAGATTTAGGTATTTTATTCATCTCCTCTGCTTTTGCTAGTGATTATGCTCGGTTGTTGCCTTTATTGTTAGATAAGTTTCCCCTGCCTTTTTTAATTGGCTGTGGTGGGGGTGGCATCGTGGGCATGGAAGATGAGGAACAACCTGCGGAGGTGGAATCTAGTCCGGCTTTGAGTTTGACGGTGGCTTGTTTACCTGATGTGGACTTGAGCCTTTTTCATATTCTCCCTGATGATTTACCAGATTCTGATAGCGCCCCCCAAGAGTGGTGGGATATGGTGGGGGTATCTCCTGAGGTAAAACCTGATTTTATTTTGTTGTCAGATCCTTTTTCGGGGGCGACTAATGAGTTAATAGAGGGTTTAGACTATGCTTATCCGGCAGCTATTAAGGTGGGTGGTTTGGCTAGTTCTAGCACTATGGGGGTGGCCAGTGGTTTGTTTTATCGTACACCAGATGAACCTCAAGGGTGTTTTGCGACTCAAGGAACGATTGGTTTAGCTATGAGCGGTAATATTGTGGTCGAATCCATTGTGGCACAGGGATGCCGTTCCATCGGTAAGATTTATCAGGTGACCAAGGGAGAAAGAAATGTCATCTTAGAGTTAACGGATAATCAGGGTAATACGGATTCCCCCCTTAATTTTTTGCGAGAGTTGATTAATGATTTGGATGCGGGGGATCAGGAATTGGCTCAACATTCCCTTTTTATCGGTATTGCTAGGGATGAGTTTAAGTTGGAGTTGAACCATGGAGATTTTTTAATTCGTAATTTGATGGGGGTTGATCCTAAGTATGGGGCGATCGCAGTGGGCGATCGCATCAGGCCCGGACAAAGAATCCGTTTTCATCTCCGTGATGGTAATGCTTCGGCGGAAGATTTAGAAACCCTCTTAGACAATTACTTTGATCTTAAAGATGAAGTTCCTGCTGTGGGAGGGCTAATGTTTTCCTGCATGGGCAGAGGAGAGGGGTTGTATGGTGAACCTAATTTTGACTCGGAATTATTCCTTGATTATTTCGTAGATATTCCTTTATCTGGTTTCTTCTGCAATGGGGAAATTGGCCCTGTGGGTGGTTCAACTTTTGTCCATGGTTATACTTCTGTTTTTGCTATTTTCTCTCAACCAGAATCGAATAGTTAGCAATGGATAATAAAACTTTGATGCCCCTAGAAAAGGTGTCGGGTATCAGGTTAAAGAATTTACAAAAAGTCTATTAATCTCATTTTTACTTCTTTGATAGATTAAATATAGTCGTATTTTATATCAAGTTCTGATAATTTGTTATCTATAGATTGTATCTTTGTACCCCCACCGTGTAATTCATTACACGGCTAACCGTAGTTCGTTCAATAAATTGAACTAAGATATTGATATTACTAATTTGTAAGTGATCAAGGTGACTTGATATTAAACCTATAACCTGCAACCTGTACAGACGTACCATGATACATCCCCTACTATAGTGACAAATCTTGAACTGACGTTAATATATGAAATTAACATTGAAAATATTGTTGATAGTCAATGATTTTTTGTTTGAGTCTTTGACTTAGATATTCGTTGGCTTGGTGGAGGTTTTCCCAAATTAACATCGCCTCTTGATGATAACTCCTTATTTTTCCTTGATCCCAGTGTTTTGGCGGTACTTGTAGATTTGTGGTGCGATCGCACATTTTAACCATCCAAATTTCTGGGGGTTGTTGAAGAATCCTCATCAGACTATCTTCCATTTGGGCTTGTTTAGAAGGCAAATTTGTATTTTTAGTTAATGCTAAAACCCCATCAGCCACATCAATGCCAAATTCTTTTTTGAGATCCTGATAACCAAAGCCAGTATCCTCAATCACATCATGTAGCACCGCACATTGAATCAATAAATCAGGATAAATGACCTTACCATAACAAATAGTCGTCATAGCTTCCATGGCAACTGCCCCAAGATGATTAAGGTACGGAATATCAGAACCAGGCATTTTTTGCGTTTTATGAGCAAAAGAAACAAAATTCCAAGCCTGTAAATACTTTTCAGGATTCCAAATAATCATTCTTCTCCCTAGGCTCAATATAAAGGTTTTCCAAAACCACCCCAGCCCCTGCAATCCAAGGAGGTACAATCAAAGCACCAATAATGCCTAACACTTGCACACCTCCTAACACCGCCAACAACTGATATAAAGGCTCAACCTTAACGCTAGAACCCACCAACAAAGGATCTAATACATAAGTTTCTATATTTTGAATCACCAGAAATAAAAGTAACACCCATAAAAACACCCAGCCCCCCTGTGCCACCGCAACAATTAGGGCAGGTACTGAACCCAAAACAGGGCCAAAAAATGGTATTAAATTAGTAAACCCAGCAATTACCCCCAAACCAAGGGCAAATTCATTAATGCCAAGAATTTTTAAACCGATGGTAATAGCAACCCCTAGCACCAAAGACACCAGAATTCTCCCTTGAATATACTTACCCATTCTTTCGGTAACTGGTTCAAATTGAGCTTCTATTCTTTGATTCCATGGAGAAGGAAAAAGTCTGACAAATCCTTTGATCAGTTTATCTGAACCGGCCAAAAGATAACCCGATAATAAAATAGAGAGGATGAGGTTAAAAACCCCTCCAACGATACCCTTAGTAACTCCCAATGAGCTTAAAAGTAATTTTTGACTAGATCTAACCCCCCAAGAAATAAGGGCTTGTAAATCAAGGAGTTTGTCAATCAGTTCTAAGGCTCTAGGTTCGGTGATACCAAAACGCATTACCAAATTTTCAGCGGTATTACCTAGTATTTCAAGATAGAGAGGAAATTTTTGTATCAATCTTTGTAATTGAGTGAATACCGTTGGGCCAATTACTAATCCTCCTCCGACTAAAATGGCGATAATGATTAAGTAAGCAAGAATTACTCCAAGCCAACGGGGTAAAAACCTTTCTACATAGTCAACAATAGGAGAAAGGGTTGCGGCTAAAACTGTTGCAATCATTAGGGTGACCAGAAGCCCCCTTAAATGCCAAAGTAGAATTAAACATAGAATGACAGAAATTAATATTGCAAGACTACTCAGGGATATTTTTAGTCTTGATTCGTTCATAGGGGTATGGATCTAATTTTGTGATAGCTAATATTATTTCTCAATTCTACGTTGTTTTGATATTTAAATCATCAACCTTCTTGGCTTTCTTCTGTCATTTGATTTTTTGTGGAGAAGCCCCAAGCAAAGATACCAATGATAGTTACTATCATTAACCATTCTGGGGGTACTAAGTTTGGTTGTGCTACTTTAATAATTAGTCTTAGTCCTACTAAACCGACGGTAATAAATCCGGCTTCTTCTAGGTGAGTATATTCTTCTATCCAACGGATAAACAGTTGAGCAAGGAAACGAAGGGCAATAACTCCGATTGTTCCCCCTGCTATAATTAACCATATATCTTCAGCCACTGCGATCGCCGTTGTCACACTATCTAAGGAAAAAGCTAAGTCCGTAACGGCTATCATAGGAATAGCTTGCCAAAGCCCTTTAAAATTCAGACTAGAAACCCCCTCGGAGTCATCATTTTTATTGGTGTAGTAACGAAAAACAAGCCACAACAAGTATAACCCACCCGCTACGGAAAATTGCCAAAATTGAATCACCCATGTGGCTGTAACAATGAGGGTAATCCGCAAAACATAAGCTAATATCAAGCCGACATTAAGGGCATATTTCTGTTCTTTTTCATCACTTAACCCTTGAGCAATGGAGGCTAGGGCGATGGCATTATCGGCGGATAAAACCGCTTCTAGGGCAATTAATATAACTAATATGAAAAAAGTTTCGATGCCGAAATCAATGGAGGGATGTAAAACTTGGTCTAACATTAAGTATCTCGCCTATGGTGAACAGATATTGATTAATATAGCTTGAGTTGGAATGGGGTTTTGATTTTCTTGGTTATTATTAACAATTAGTTTACATTTTTTTTATTTTTTGAATAGTTTTAAGTTTCGTTGGGGTTAATTATCACTATTTTTGGTTTGATTATTAATCCTTCTTCTCCTTGTTTTATGGTACTAATACCTAAAAATTTTTGTTCATGGTTATAGGTGCGATAATAGTCATGGTTATTTTCTTGATTAAATTTTAATTTTTGTCCCTGTTGCCATCTCATACTTTCATTATCATTTAAGTTAATAGTCGGTAAATTTTCTAATAGTAAATCAGGTTTAATTAAAAATAGTTTATCATCTTTTTTTTCTTTTTCTAAAACCTCTAAGGTTACACTATTTTTTATTTCTAAGTTACAGCTTAATGTTCTTTCTAACTTTGCTAAGGTTGCCCCTGTACCTACTCTTTCCCCAAGGTCACGGGCGATCGCCCTTATGTAAGTACCTGCCCCACAAACAATCTCTACATCTAATTCTGGGTAATCTCCTGAGTCCCAGTTAATAATATTTATCTCAAATATTTCTACATTTCTAGGGATAATTTCTACATCTTTTCCCTGCCTTGCTAATTCATATAATTTTTTTCCACCCTGTTTTATGGCACTATATATGGGGGGAATTTGTACTATGTTACCAACAAAATGAGGAATAAAATTAGCAACATTTTCTAACTTTAAATCAGGACATTTATCCTGTCTAATTATCTCTCCCTCTAAATCATCTGTGGTGGTAACTACTCCAAATCTTATTCTAGCCCGATAGGCTTTTTTAGTAGGTAAAAACTGCAGTAGGCGAGTCGCTTTACCCACCGCCATAGGCAATACTCCCGTAGCGAGGGGATCTAATGTACCACCATGACCAACTTTTTTCGTATGTAATATTCTCCTTACCTTAGCAACACAATCATGGGATGAAAACCCCTTAGGTTTGTGGAGGTTAATAAATCCCATCATTGTCATTACCAATTATCCTCACAATCTTCTACCCTATAGATTAACAGGTTTATGGGAGGTATTCCAAATTTCTTGAGATCTTTTAATGGCTACCTCAAAATAATTATCAGTTTGTCTAATATTATTTAAGCCATTAGCCCCAGAAACATTAGAGTTAGGGAAAGAGTTAACAACCTCATCTTGACTAAGATTATCCCTTTCTTTATCATTCATTACAAAAGAGTCGAAAGCATTAACATTGCCACTATTTAGATCAATTTTTTCATGTAACTGAGGATAAAAATGATCACAGAAAACACTATCCATTTGGGTATTCTCATCAATAATCCAGTCTTCAATGGTTACCCCTGTTAAATTTGCCCCCGTAAATTGGGCAGATTTAGCATTAACGTTGCTCAAATCAACTTGAGTTAAATTAGCTTCAATGAATTTTGTACCCACTAAAACAGCTTCGGTAAAATAAGATTGACGTAAATCTGCTTGATTTAATTTAGAGTCAGTTAAATCAGTTTTGATGAAATAACAACCAGACATTTGTGCCTCTGTTAGATTAGAATTACAAATGGTAGCTTGACTTAAATCACTACCGTTGAATACTGCTTGATAAAGATTAGCGTCACTTAATGATGCTTTGTGAAGTTCAGCATCTTTCATAGTTACTTTTGTTAAATCTGCACGGTGGAAGTTTGCCCCTGCACAGTTGGCGTTGTTTAAACTTGCACCCCTCAAATTTGCTTCCCTTAGGTTTACGCCTTTAAAGTTGATACCGTCTAGGTTACGATAACTCAAGTCAACCCCTCTTAACTCTGGCAAAAGATTGGGATTGGCCTTGCGCCATAAGTTCCATTTCTGAACAGAGGTTAACATTTTTAGGTGTTGTGCTTGAGTAGTCATTGTAATATTTAAAGTTTTCTTAATCTTCTTAACCCATCGTAACATAAGTTTACAAAAATTGGGCAATAGTATCGTTAAATACTTTTTTCGGACAAGGGGTAGGGTAAAGGGGTTAGGAATTACATCAAATTCGGATAATTTGTTATCAATAGATTGTATCTTCGTCCACCGTGTAATGAATTACACGGCTAATGGTAGTTAGTTCAATTTATTGAACTAAGATATTGATCTTACTAATTTGTAAGTGACGTGATCAAGCAGACTTGATATTAGATATTAGCTAGGGGTTGATTGAGGCTGAATAAACTAAAGGCTATTTATTATTTACTGTTTTTTTCAGATTTGGTATAAGTATTAATTGTCCATGGTTAATTGTTTCCCTTAATCCCCACCGACGTTATTCCTATGAATATTTTAAAATCGAGTTTAATTGTTTCTTGTCAAGCCCCTAGTGATTCTCCTTTACATCAACCTGAGATGATAGGTGCGATCGCCCTTACATCTATTATGAATGGGGCAAAAGGAGTAAGAATCGATAGCCCAAGCCACATTCGGGCCGTGCGTAAACTAGCCCCTGATATTCCCATCATTGGTTTATGGAAACAAATGGGGCTTAACTCCTCAGTGTATATTACCCCTAGATATGAAGATGCGGTGGCAGTAAGTGAAGCGGGAGCGGATATAATTGCGGTGGATGCTACTTTGCGCCCTCGTCCTAACGGTGAACAAATGCCAGATATTATTGCTAGAATTAAGTCTAATTTAGATCGTTTAGTGATGGCTGATATTGATACCATCGAAAGTGCGATCGCCTCTAGCCAAGCAGGGGCAGACTTTATTGGTACAACCCTATACGGCTATACCGAAGATACCAACGATAAAACCCCTCCTAACTTCGACTTCCTCCAAGAATTAGTAACCACCATCGATAAACCAATTATTTGTGAAGGAGGCATAAAAACCCCCCAACAAGCAAAAAAAGCCCTCGAAATCGGAGCATTTGCCGTAGTAGTTGGCACAGCCATCACAGGAATAGACTTACAAACAAGAGAATATGTCGCCACCATCAATGGATAATGGCTATTTTTGTGTATTTTTCGGACTTAATTGAGTTAATTTAAATCCCGTAAATAAGCCAATAAATCTGCCATATCTTCCGCCGAAGGCTGAAACTTAGGCATCGGAGGAGTTTTACCGCTAATTACCTGATTAATAATACTTTCCTCCGACTTACGCTTAGAAACATTCGTTAAAGTTGGCCCCACATTTCCCACCCCCTGTATTCCATGACAACCAGCACAATTAACATTAAAAATAGCCTCCCCCCTTTCCCCATTACCCTGATAAGATAATACTTCTTGCACATAAGGATTTTTAGACGGTAGCAACCAAAATGAGAGAAATATTACCATCGTTAACATAACAACGCCAGAAACGGTTATGATTACGTTTCTGACTTCTGGTCTATTAATTTTTGTTTCTAATATCTGGTTGTTCACGGAATCATTGTTAACTTTTGGTTTACCTATTTAACATTCTGCAATATTTTGTCTCATTAATGCCACTTTTGCAGATTTAATTAACGTTTAAAAATGCGGAATTAGCTTGAAATATCTTAAATTGATACCATCCCATTGATCTAAAAACAACCTAGTATTGGTTATTATTTTTTATTAAAATTATCAAAATGCACAAACTATTATTCATGTCAACCCCCGTCGGTGCTTTAAGTTCAGGTATTGGAGGCGGAGTAGAATTAACCCTATATAACCTGATCCAAGAAATGCAAAAAAGAGGTTATGACATCACCACCATAGCCCCAAAAAACTCCTACTTTGCCAACGCCAAAATCATTGAAATTGAAGGTAGTGTGCATATTCCCGCCCAAACTCAAACTAGAGACATTCCCACGGTGATGCCCAAAAATTCAGTATTAGGTAATATGTGGGAATATGCCAGAAAAGTACAATCAGAATATGATTTGATTGTTAACTTTGCCTTCGATTGGCTTCCTTTTTATTTAACTCCTTTTTTCTCTACCCCCATTGCTCAATTTATCAGTATGGGTTCTTTATCAGATAGCCTTGATGAGATGATGGATAAAATCGCCCAACAATATCCCCATAATTTTGGAGTTTATACCAAGTCTCAGGCAAACACCTTTCCTTTTAGTCAGCTATGCGAAATCTTAGGCAGTGGTTTAGATTTATCCTTGTATCAATATAGTGAAAAATGTGAGCAAAAATTGGCATGGTTAGGAAGAATTGCACCAGAAAAGGCGCTCGAAGATGCTGTCAAGGCTTGTGATATTACCCAAGTTCCTTTATTAATTTTTGGTAAAATTCAAGATGAGCAATACTGGCAAAATATTCTTACTCAATATCCTGATGCACCCATCGATTATCGAGGTTTTTTATCCACTCAAGATTTACAGGAAGAATTAAGACAATGTCAGGGTTTGTTGATGACTCCCCGCTGGATTGAGGCTTTTGGTAATGTAGCTATTGAGGCTTTAGCTTGTGGTGTGCCTGTAATTGCTTATGCTAGGGGAGGGCCATCGGAAATTGTGGAAGATGGTAAGACGGGCTTTTTAGTAACCCCTGATAGTGTTGATGGTTTAGTGAAAGCTATTAATCAGTTATCTACCATTAATCGTTATGATTGTCGTTTGGTGGTGGAAAAGGAGTATTCTTTGGAGGTGTGGGGAGATAGGTTTGAGGCTTGGTTTAAAAAGATAGTTAAGACTAATTAGTTTAAGTAATTAGGCATAGTTGAAACTGAAAATAATTTCACCAACCTATTTATTGAACGGGTGGTCAAAGGAAGTAAGATTAATTAAAAGTCACTATAATTATTCATTACCATGAGTAAGTCAGAGGAAGATAAAGAAAAGGATTTGGAATTGCGTCGAGATGCTTTGCGAGGCCGACAATTTTCTTTGGCAGATTTAATTGGGCAAGAAGGAGGAGGGTTTCTTAAGGGAGAGTCTCCCGTGCCTTTTATTATTAGGTTGAAAACGGAAATCAAGTTATTTATTAGTAATAATCTTCGGGATAGCTCTGGAGCGCTACAGGCTGTATTACAAGATATGGTGGATGGGGCGGATAATAAAATTGGTAACCATGATACTGATCCTTTATCGGCCTTGAGGGCTATTATTGAGGAGATTATGGAGAGTGATAATTTATATTATGACTTTGTGAGACGGGTTGACCTTAAGTCTGGGCAAATAAGTGGCGATCGCCCTTACTTCCAAAAACCAGGACAACCAGCGCACCCTGAAGACGAATACTCCCACGAATCAGTTAAGGAAAAACTCTCAGAACTTTTGAGTATCATTGATACAATTCAAGGGTAGTTGGGGAATAGAGAATGGGGAATAGTTTAAACAATTAATATCAAATCCAGTGGATCAATTACAAATTAGCAATATCAATATCTTAGTTCAATTTATTGAACGAACTATCATTAGCCGTGTAATTTATTACACGGTGGGGCAAAGAAGATACAATCTATTTATAACGAAGTATCCAAACTTGATATAACTTGAGGTAAGGATAATATTTTTCGCCTTTTAAAATTGTAAACAATGGACAACGGATAATTAAAAAACTATTATCACCCCTACTCCCCATCACCCTTACTCCCCATCACCTAACACCTACCATCTAATTTAAGCCTCCACCAAAGTAAGAGCCTCCCCAGTGAGACTAAAAGCCCTTACCTGAGTAATTTTCACAGGGACAATTTTCCCTTTCAACTCATTTATATCCCCTGCAAAGAAAGTAAGACGATTACCATCTGTCCTACCCACCACCTGAGTAGCATCTTTGGGGTTAACATCCTCTACCAATACCTGTTCAATATTACCCAAATATCTTTGAGAACGTTCCGCCGCCTTAACAGATACTAAATGATTTAGGCGCGCGAGGCGATCGCCCTTAACCTCCTCACTAAGCTGATTTTCCCACTCCGCTGCAGGGGTTTGAGGACGAGGAGAATAAGCCGCCGTATTTAATTGATCAAAACCAATATCCTCCACTAACCTTAAAGTATTCTCAAACTGCTCCTCCGTTTCCCCAGGAAAACCCACAATAGCATCAGCACTAATGGCCGCATGGGGCATATAACCACGAATCTTGTTAATAATATCCCGATAACGCTCATGGGTATAACCACGCTTCATCGCCTTTAATACCTCATTATCCCCCGACTGGAAAGGAATATGGAAATGTTCGCATACCTTCGGTAACTCATGACAAGCCTTGATTAAACGCTCCGTAAAATAACGGGGGTGAGAAGTGGCAAAGCGGATGCGCTCAATACCTTCCACATCATGGATAAAATAAAGTAAATCCGTTAAAGTATGCTTATGTCTCCCTGTTTCCGTAGTACCTGGTAAATCACGACCATAGGCATCAATATTTTGACCAAGTAAAGTTATTTCCTTGTACCCTTGACGGGCTAACTCCTCAATTTCCCCCTTAATAGCTTCAGGGGTGCGAGACTGTTCTACCCCACGAGTATTAGGCACTACACAATAACTGCACCTTTCATTGCAACCATAGATAATATTAACCCAAGCCGAAACACTACTTTCCCGACGAGGTTTAGTAATATCCTCAAAAATATGTACAGGCTCAGTGGCAACAATCTGATTTCCCGCAAAAACTTGATCCAACAAACTATCAAGGCGATTGGCGTGTTGAGGCCCCATAATCAGGTCAATTTCAGGTACACGTCTTAAAAGTTGTTCTCCCTCCTGTTGTGCCACACAACCAGCCACCACAAGGGTTAAATCCCCCTCTTTGTGCTTTCTTTTGGCCTGTTTACCTAAATAAGAGTAAACCTTCTGTTCGGCATTATCCCTAATGCTACAGGTGTTATAAACAATAATACTAGCATCGTTAGGATCTTCGGTGAAATCATAGCCCATGGTTTCTAATATTCCTGCCATGCGCTCGGAGTCTGCTTTATTCATCTGACAGCCGAAGGTAGTGATATTATATCGACGATTGCTATTGGTCATATTTTCAATAAAAATTAAATATATAGTTAGTTTTTTTGCATATCTCTAATATACAAGAATTGAGCCTTTCTTCTGTTAAACTGTTTCCGAGGATTACCATGGAAAGAAAATAAAAAACAGCCTACTTCATTAATGGGGCAATCAACAAAGTATTACGAATAGTGAAAAATAAATTACAATAATCTTAATACATAAGTTAATCCGTAATCTTTTGGGATATTCTCTATATTAGGTCTTTTAGTATTTTTACATACAATAAAATTGCTCAAGGGGAATTAAATTTATCTTGGTTATATCTCATTAACAATACTAATTTATTTGTTTATTTAACTAAATAGATAATTTTTAAAAATGGCAAAATTCCATAATTAATATTCAGAAGAAATAAAGGAATAATTAAATTATTCTATGAATTAAATGATAAAATAATATAAAAAATAAAAACTAATGAAAGTTAATGTTTCAAGATACTTAAAACATTTAAAATATATTGTTCTCTTAGTCATTTGGCTTTCTCTTATTTTTTTAGAACAAGGAAACATTGCCCAAGAAATTTCCAATAATTTAAAAGCAATAAATGTTGGAGTTTATCAAAATAGCCCGAAAGTCTTTATTGATGAAAATGGTAATCCTCAAGGTTTTTGGGTAGATATTATTGATGAGATTGCAAGAATAAATAATTGGTCAATAGTTTATGTACCTTGTCGATGGGAAAGGTGTTTAAATTTAGTGGAAGCCAATGAATTAGATTTAATGGTTGATGTGGCTTATTCCCCTGAGCGCGATCGCACCTTCACTTTTAATAATAACGTAGTATTAGCCAGTTGGTCAGAGGTATACACAAGACCTGGATTAGAATTAAACTCGATCTTTGATTTAGATGGTAAAACTATTGGAATATTAAAATCGAGTATTCAACAGGAGGTGTTAGAAAAAGAAATACAAGCCTTTGGTATTTTTCCTCGATTAGTAAAAGTTGATAGTTTTGAAGATATTTTTATCCTCCTAGAAAATAGAGAAATAGACGCAGGAATAGTTAATAATTTTTTAGGCAGAAAGAACTTATTAGAATATAATATTTCGAGAACAAATATTTTGATTAATCCAGCCCGTTTACATTTTATTACCCCAAAAGGAGATCCTAAAAATATATTACCAGAACTAGATCTCACCCTAGAAAAACTAATGGATAACTCCGATTCTATTTATTATCAAGCAAGAAGTAGATGGTTAGAACCAGAAAAAATATTTGGTTGGCAAGATATACCAGAATTACTCATAAATTCCCTAATTTATATACCATTTTTCGCCCTAATTTTTCTCGCCCTGTGGAATTATTTCCTTAAAAAAGAAGTTGCCCGTCGCAAAATAGTAGAACAAAACTTACAAGAGAGCAAAAATAGTTATATTAACCTTACCAATAGTATCCCCGTCGGAGTATTTAGAACCGATAAAGATTTTAATTGCTTATACGTCAATGAATACTGTTGCCAATTAATGGGTTTATCTGCAGAAAAAATTAAAACTGAAGGCTGGTTAAATGGTATTCACCCCGAAGACAGAGAAAAAACAATCCATTGGACAAATTCCATTAAAAAAGGAGTAAACTTTGACATAGAATATCGTTTCCAACGGCCTGATAAATCCATAGTATGGGTTTTTGGACAATGTTTACCAGAATATGATCGCCATAATCAACTAAAAGGTTATATCGGTACTGTAACAAATATAAGCGATCGCATCTTAATCGAACAACAATTAAAACATAACGCTTTTCACGACAAACTAACAGGATTAGCAAACCGAGACTTACTCACCCAAAGACTAGAATTAGCCATCCAAAAACAGAAAAGAAATTCCCAAATTCAATTTGCCGTCTTATTCCTAGACTTAGATAACTTCAAAGTCATTAACGATAGTTTAGGACATTCCACGGGTGATAAATTACTCATCTCCATGGCAAAACTATTACAAGACTTCATCCGAGAAACAGATATTGCCGCCCGACTCGGAGGAGATGAATTTGTTATTTTATTAGAAGACATTGCCACCATTCAAGAAGCCATCACCGTAGCCCAAAGAATTATCCAAGCCCTCGAATCACCCTTTACCCTAGACAATAAAAACGTTTTCATCAAAACCAGTATCGGCATCACCACAGGCAGTGCAGAGGATGAGAAAGCCGAAAACATCCTCAGAGATGCAGATATAGCCATGTATCGGGCTAAACAAAGAGGAAAGGGCAAATATGCCATCTTCGATCCCATTATGCACTCCCAGGTCGTGGAAAGACTACAAATGGAAAATGATTTACGTCACGCCCTTGATAATCAGGAATTTATTTTAAACTATCAACCCATCGTTAACCTAGAATCATCCGTCATCGAAGGTTTTGAAGCCCTTATCCGTTGGCAACATCCAAAAAAAGGGTTAATTTCTCCCTTCAAATTTATTTCCATTACCGAAGAAATGGGGTTAATAATCCCCCTAGGGCAATGGATTTTAAAAACAGGTTGTCAACAATTATCTACATGGCAAAAACAATTTAACTATCCCTTAAAATTAAGCATTAATTTATCCGTAAAACAGTTAAATAATTCTTTGATTACTACTTTAGATGAAATTCTTTCTGAATATGAAATTTTACCCAACACCTTGAGCCTAGAAATTACTGAAAGTATGTTGATAGAAAATCTTGAGTCCACTTTTTATTTATTACATCAAGTAAAAGAAAGAAATATTTCTATTAGTATTGATGATTTTGGCACAGGATATTCTTGTTTTAGTTATTTACATCGTTTACCTGTAGATATTCTCAAAATTGATCGCAGTTTTGTCCATAATTTAGAGTTTAATCATCATAATCAATTGATTACCGAATCAATTATTGTTTTATCTAAATCCATCGGGATGTCTGTTATTGCTGAAGGGGTAGAAGCAGTGGAACAAAAAAACTGGTTAAAACAGCATGGATGTTCGTGGGGGCAAGGTTACTTCTTTTCTCCTCCTCTGTTACCTCTCCAAGCTACCATGGTACTCGAAAAGGGTTCTTATCAAGAGTATATAAACAATAAACAGATTTAATTTTGGGGAGAATGTATTAAAATTAACTGATAATAGGCCAAAATTTTATTATATTTTAATTTATTGCTTCATTACGGCTTTTTTGCAAAACACCCTTAATTTATGAGTCAGAATTCTTTCATCGGAACAGTTTATTTAGTGGGCGCAGGTCCCGGGGACCCCGGATTACTTACGGTTAAGGGAAAATCACTGTTAGAATTGGCAGATGTGGTGGTGTATGATGCCCTAGTTAGTCCAGAAATTTTAGATATTATTAGCCCCTACGCCGAAAAAATCAACGCAGGGAAACGCCGTGGTCGCCATTCTTTGCCCCAAAATGAAACTAATGAAATTTTGATCGAAAAAGCCCGTGAACACGCCATAGTGGTACGCCTGAAGGGGGGAGATCCCTTTGTTTTTGGTCGGGGAGGAGAGGAAATGGCGGATTTAATCAAAGCTGGGATTCCTGTGGAAGTGGTACCGGGGATTACTTCTGGTATTGCCGCTCCTGCTTATGCCGGTATTCCTGTTACTCATCGGGGTTATAGTTCATCGGTTACTTTTGTTACCGGCCATGAATCGGTGGGAAAATATCGCCCTAATGTGGATTGGAGTGCGATCGCCCGTGGTTCGGAAACTATAGTTATTTATATGGGAATCCATAACCTTCATCAAATTATTCCCCAATTAATGGAGGCAGGGTTGACACCCCAAACCCAAATAGCGCTTATTCGTTGGGGTACACGTCCCGATCAACAGGAGTTATATGGTAATCTGGAAAATATCATTGAGAAAGTAGAATCATCAGGATTTGAAGCCCCTGCCATTGCTGTTATTGGTAAAGTGGTGGCATTTAGACAAGCAATAAGCGATATGGTATTTAGTTAAATTACAATTTTAGGCAGGGAATAGGACATCTCGACTTCCCTCCATAACCACGGGGAATACTGATAATATTTAGCGTTGCCGATTTTAGGTATGATTTCTCGTTGAGGAAGGGAACGGTTATAATATTTAGAAGTCTTGGTTTTTAGTGTAATTCAACCATATTTCATACCATAACCCGTGCAATGCTAATATTTTTGTGGTATTTTTAATTTTTTTGACCATCAACTATCATAAAATGTTTGAATAGGTTAATGATAGGGTTATTAATGTGGTTCATTTAACTAAGGTTGGATTAGTTTTAAATAAGTTTTTTGTTAAACAATTATCGGAAAAAGAAAGGGAAGTTTATCAATATCAATGCTCATTTCATCAATGGAGCGAAACAGGACAGGAATTAAGGGCGATCGCCCGTATTTTGTATGATATAAAAGTAGTAGGAGCAATATTTCAAAATACCATTATTACCAGAGAAGAAATAGACGAAGAAAAACTATCTACAGAAAATTGGACATTACAATTAATTAATAAAATAACACTAAATCCAGATAATTTAAACCAAAGAAAAGCCCTCGAAAAAATAGAAAGAAATAACCTATATAAACAACTAAAAAAACATAAACATAGTGCCATCCAAAAAACCAACGAAGGAATTATATGGTGGATAACAGGGCAAGAAGGCACAGCCAAATATGGAGAAGGTTGGGAAGTACATAGAGGAAAAAAAATAGATGTAGATATTGCCGCCGATGGCAGACTATTCTTGGAAATCGATAGCCATCATCGCTTTTATACCCCTTGGACATTACAACAATGGTTAGAGAAATATCCCGATGCACCTTTTAAGTATATGAGAAATACTTACAAAATAGAGGGTAAATATCTTAGCTGGATATTAAAAGACATCACCGATGAAAATCCAGAAACAATGATGATTGAAAATACCCAAACCAGCCTTGCACAATATCATCGAGAAAGGGGGGCAACAGAAAAAGAAATCAAGAATTCTCAGTTAATTTTAGTTAAAAAAGCCAATGGTTTTAATAATCAATTAATTCCCCATTTATCCTCTCGAGTATCTCCTTCCCTTACCATGGAAATGTTAGCCCATGTGGCAGAAAATACAGATTTTGAGGAAAAAAAAGAAGTTCAAGAAGTATTTCAACTGATTAAAAAATCTTTCCAACAACGTATTGATGAATCTACCTTTATTGCTAATGAAATTGCCACTAAAATCTATCAAGTTGATGATAAAAACTACAAATGTGAAGCCATAAAAGTGACTGGTTTTAAATTACCTGAAGCAGAAATTTTAGCTAAAAAAGGAAAGGTAAATAAAGTTAGTCAAGTAAGACAAAAAGGCTGTGCAAAGGTAGGGGAATTAAAATTAGGTTGTTTAAATTTATACAATGACGCGCATCAATATCCTGCAGAAGTAGAAAAATGTTTATTAGATATTGCTAGAAGTAGTGATGTTGAAATTAATTATCAATCCTATCGCAATGCTCAAGATTTTCCCCATCATGATTTAGAAAGAAAAATGTTTTGGCAAAAATGGGCAGATGAGGGTATTAAAACAGTTTTAGTAGTGTTAAAAGAGCGTTTAGGTAATACAAAAAAAATTGAGATTAGAAAATCTGCCTTTAGTGCAGGTATTGCCACACAATTTATCATTGCAAAACCCAAGGCAAACGCTTACAAAGCCACTAATGTGGTGTTAGGATTATTGTGTAAAGCCCAATGGCAAACAGTGCATTTAAAGCCCTCTAACTATGCTCAAACGGCGGACTTAATTATTGGCTTTGATACAGGGACAAATCGTCAGTTATACTATGGTACTCCAGCGTATGCTATTTTAGCCGATGGGCAAAGTTTAGGATGGGAATTGCCCGATGTGCAACGGGGAGAGGCTATTTCAGGGAAAGTAGTTTGGCAAATAATTTCTAACCTAGTTTTGAAATTTTATCATAAGTGCGATCGTTATCCCCACCGAATCTTAATTATGAGAGATGGATTAGTGCAAAAAGAAGAATTTAGCCTAACCATAGAGGAATTAAAACAACAACAAATAGCCCTCGACATCCTCAGTGTGAGAAAAAGTGGCACAGGTAGAATGGGATGTTTTAACCCCCAAAGCGATAAATATTATGATGCCCCATCCGGCACAGTTTTTTTTATGAATAACAGTAAGTCTTTTTCCATCGTCACCCATCAACCTGTGAATAAAAACATCGGTAGTGTAAAACCCCTTAAGGTTATCCATGAATATGGAGATGCGCCTTTGAATATTCTTGCCTTACAAACCTATCATCTCGCCCAACTTAACCCCGCTAGTGGTTATAGTGCCTCTCGTTTGCCTTGGGTGTTACATCTTGCGGATAAGAGTAGTAAGGAGATGCAAAGAATGGGTAGTGTGAGTGTTTTACAAAATGTAGATAGGGAAAAACTCATTAGCGTTTAATTAGATTTTGCTCAATTCAAGCATAACAAAATCATCATTACCAATTCTCCATTATCAATTCACTCCACCACTAGAATTTTATTGCAGGAATTAAAGTTACTCCATAGACATTTGCTCGTTAATCATAGACAATTAAAAATGACTTCAAGACATTTAATAAAAAATGAAACCGATTGTCATTAGCTTAGGCATTATTTTTGTATGTGCTGGGATGTTAATTTTCTCCGTGATTTTTAACAATAATTCCAGTGCGGTGGCATCAACTACCACCCAAGAAATTCAGGCAGAGTCACCCACTTTGGTGGCTAGTGCAAGTCAACTTATGGAAACAGGAAATATGGAAATCGATTTATCTAACGCTCAAACTTCTTCTACTGGTTTAATTTCTGTGCAAACTGAGGCAGGGGATGGAGAATCTCCCACTAGGGGGCAAAAAGTAACGGTGCATTACACTGGTTATTTAGCAGAAGAAGGTTATAAGAGAGGTAAAAAATTTGATAGCTCAAAAGATAGAAACCAACCTTTTACCTTTACCATAGGAGTAGGGCAAGTTATTAAAGGATGGGATGAAGGGGTTGCTAATATGAAAATTGGTGACAAAACTACTCTCATTATTCCCCCAGATTTAGGTTATGGGGCTAGGGGCGCTGGTGGTGTCATTCCTCCTAATGCTACTCTGATTTTTGATGTGGAATTATTGGGTATCAATTAAAATAATTGACAATTAAGAATGAACAATGGACAATTAAATTAAAGTTATTTCTAGTTTGTCTTGCTTGTATCTAAATTGTTAAGATAGAGGATGAAGTTCTTAATTTCTATGGCTTATTGGAGTTGAAAACATTATTTTTCTACAAGCTATTTTAAGACTAATAAAGAAGTAATATAAATATTTAATTGTCCATTGACGTGAGTATTAATAGTAATAAAGAGCAAAAATGGGGCTGGTGGTTTTTATTACCCCTCTATCCCTATAATCGTAGGGCAACCATCAGAAAGGAAGTATTAAAAGATAAGATTTGGACTTTTGAGCAACCTCATGGGTTGTTATATGCGGTTGTGCCTATTCGCATGACGGTGGTGAAGTTGGAGGAGGGGGGTTTATTGGTATATTGCCCGATCGCCCCTACCCAAGAATGTGTAAAATTAGTGAGAGAATTGGAGGCACTCCATGGCAACATTAAATATATTATCCACTCTACAAGTTCAGGGTTAGAACATAAAATATTTGTACCCCCTTTTGCCCGTCGCTTCCCCTACGCCGAGATTTATTGTGTACCCAGTCAATGGACTTTCCCTTTTCGTTTACCATTATCTTGGGTGGGTTTCCCCATCAATAGAACAAAATTTTTACCCCTCGATTGGCGGGAATCTCCCTTTGCCAAGGAATTTGAATATCATATCCTCGACATTGACTTAACCCAAGGCTCATTTTCCGAGGTTGCCATGTATCATAAATCATCTCGTACCCTATTGGTGACGGATACGGTTATATCTATTCCCGAAAAACCTCCCGAAATTGTCCAATTAAACCCCTTCCCTTTACTTTTCCATGCCCGTGAAACGGCCCTTGATGACTTGCCTGACAATGAATTTAACCGTCTCAAAGGATGGCAAAGAATATGTCTATTTGCCCTTTATTTTCGCCCGAGTATGATTGATACGGTGGGTTTAAAAGAATTAATTATCAACGCCATCAATGCGCCTAACCGTAGTCGTCGTAATTATTTTGGGCTTTTTCCCTTCCGTTGGTTATCGGGGTGGCAAACCTCATTTATGGCCATCCGTAACCGTCTTTTAGTAGCCCCTATCCTTGAAAGCCTTATTTTACCCCAAGCCTCGAAAAAGGTTTTAAATTGGGCGAATTTGGTATCTTTATGGAATTTTGAATATATTATCCCAGCGCACTTTGACGCACCCATTAAATCTAACGGAATACAATTTAAACAGGCTTTTACCTTTATTGATAAGAATAGCACTAACCTTTATTTATTATATCCTGGGGGCGATCGGCAAATATACCTCAAAGACGCTAACTTTATTCAAATTTTAGAAAAAAATCTCATTAAACTAGGCATCGCTAAACACCCCAAGGATGATTAGTAAAAAATAGACATAGACAATGGACAATGATTTAAAACGATCATTAATCAAATTAAACCACTGCCTATTGCCCACCCTAATGACAAATTATACCTAAAATCAGCAACGACTTATCGATAATTAACCAACCTAGCAAAACTATCAGCCTGGAGACTAGCGCCCCCCACTAAAGCCCCATCAATGTCAGATTGTGCCATAATTTCATCCACATTATCAGGTTTTACCGAACCACCATACTGGATAGTAACATCCTTATTCGTTAACTGCCCACGAATCAAACCGATAACCCGATTAGCCTCCGTTGCTTCGCAAGTATCCCCAGTACCAATCGCCCATATGGGTTCATATGCTATAATTAAGTTATCCTGATCAACATCTACCAAACCTTTTTTAAGTTGGTCAAAAATAACTTGTTCAGTTTCCCCCCCATCTCTCTGGGCTTTACTTTCACCCACACACAAAATAGGAGTTAAACCGTGACTTTGTGCCGCCAACAATCTCTTATTGACAGTCTCATCAGTTTCTCCAAAATACTGACGACGCTCACTATGGCCCACAATAACATAATTTAAACCAATTTCCGTTAACATAGCTCCAGAAACCTCCCCAGTGAAAGCCCCTTCCTTCGCCCAGTGGATATTTTGCGCCCCTAGTTTAACTCGGCTACCATGTAAATTTTTTGACATAAAATTTAAACTGGTGAAAGGTACACATAAAACTACCTCTCTTTTTTCGGGGGTATCTTCTAAGTGAGGTAAAAAACCTTGTAAAAACTCTAAAGATTCTCTCTGAGTTTTGTGCATTTTCCAGTTACCAGCAATAATAATTCTACGCACTTTTTCTCCTATACTTTTATACTTTAATTCAGCTAGTTAATTAAAATTATTAATCTCTATGTTTGCGAAAACTTGTGACTATCTATGATTAAACAAAACCCACATTATTTAGGGTAAGATAAATAAAACCATCAGTGATACCTTTGACATCCCAAAAATATCAACTAGCGGTATCGTAGTACAATATATCGATTGTTTACCCTCTGTCAATGGGTTTATCAATAATTGATTGATAGGTAGCCTGAGTTTAACATCTTCATAGGAAGGCAGGGAATGGGCAATAGTGGTAATATTTTTAATAATCAATAGTTTTGATCATCAAAATATATTTCACACCGTAATTAAACAACATCACACCTCTAACCTACACCCCAAAACTTGTGCTACCCATAACCCGTTATCCCGAATTGAGGTTAAATAGTTAAATACTTATATATAATTCAAATATAGGCAACCCATAAAACAGCACAATTATATGATGAACATCAATGTCAAGTATGGACTATTTAAATACGAAGTAAAAGACTACTACTCTATTTTAGGTGTACCCATTGATGCTAGCGCCAAAGACATTCGTTTACGCTATCTCAAAATTGCCTATCAATTGCACCCCGACACCTGTAGTGCCGAAACTCCCGAAGAAAAAGAAAAAGCAAGTCAAATTCTCTCCAAATTAGTTAATCCAGCCTATGAAAATCTTTATAAAGATAAACTAAGGAAAGAATGTCAATTAATCTTTGCAGAAATGAGTAGAAGATTAGCCTCCCAAGTCAATGATATTACCATTAGCACCGAAATTGCTAAAACCCTGCATCAAGCCGAAAAAAATAGAGATAAACTCTACCATGAGTTAGTCCAAAAAATAGCAGTTGACCAATATCAAGACATTAACACAGTGCTCACAAAAATAGCTCTCATCAGTGAGTTAAATATGGTTTATTTAATGTCTCAAAATGAAACTCAACGGCGGGAAAATATCTCCCGTAGCTCAAGAAATGTGGGAGAAATTCAATCATCTGAAGCGATTATCACCCAACAACCATCCCCAGAAACCGTCGCTAATAATACCACTCAAGTTCAAAACGAAACAGAAGCTACTCCTCAAGCCGAAGCAGGTGTTAATCGGTTAGATAGATTAATCGCTAATGCTGAAAATGCGGCTAAAATTGGTAATCTGGAACAGGCTATCTTAGATATGCGCGAGGCTCTTAAACTCGATAACGCTAATCCTAAGGTTCATGGTTTAATTTCCTATTATTATTATAAACAGGGTAATAAAACCTACGGCAAAATTCATTATAATAAAGCCTTTTCTCTTAATCCTAATGAGCCTATAGTTAGACAAATTAAAGAAGAATTTTTAGAAGAAAATAAAAAGACAAAGGGTAAATCTTCTAAAGGAAAAGGAAAAAATAAAGATGATAAAAAAGAAGGTCCTACGGTTTTTGGTATTCGTTTATGGTAGGATAAACGGTGAATTTGCCCAAGTTTGTCAAGTAATTAAACGAAAATCAGACTATGCTTCATCAAGCCCCTGCAGGCGCTAGAGACTTATTGCCCTTAGAAGTTGCCCAAAAAAGCTGGATTAATGATCGACTTCAGCAAGTATTTCAAAATTGGGGTTATAAAAGGATTGTTACTTCCACTATTCAATGGTTAGATACTTTAATGGCAGGAGGTGCGATCAAACCTACTACGGTGATACCCTTACAAAATATCGGAGAGGGAAATCTTGCCTTACGTCCAGAATTGACGGCCTCCATTGCCCGTGCTGCGGTGACGAGAATGCAGAATGACACGGTGCAAAGGCTGTGTTACCGTGCCAATGTGTTTCGCAACAGTGCTGAGGGGCATCATGGTAAACAGTTAGAATTTTATCAAGCTGGGGTGGAATTACTCTTTACTGATGGACTTTTGGCTGATGGGGAAACCATTCTTTTGGTGGCTAATTGTTTGGAAAGGTTAGGTATTCAAGAATGGCAGTTGTTGTTGGGGGATGCTGGATTAACTAAGGGGCTTTTAAGTCAATTTCCTAGCCATCTCAGAGGAGATATTCTCAATTGTTTGGCTAATTTAGATCGTGTTGCCTTGGAAGGGTTAAAATTGGATGGGGATTTAAAGGTTAAGGCTTTAGAGTTATTTGATTTGAGAGGGAATGCGCAACAGGTTTTAAGTAGAGTTAGTAGCCTAGATATTGATGGGGATACCAGAAAAGCGGTTAAGCATCTTGAGGATTTATTGGAGTTGGTAAATCACAGTTATGGTAAGCCTCTGCCCATTGTGTTGGATTTAAGTTTGGTGCAAACCTTTGATTATTATACGGGGATTGTTTTTGAAGTAGTTGGTTTTAGTGATAGTCAACCTCGTGTATTGGGGCAGGGGGGAAGATATAATCAATTATTAGGTTTATACCATCCTCAAAAGGAGGATTATCCCGGTATTGGTTTTTCTTTTAATATTGAGGATTTACATAGTTGTTTATTGTCGGGGGCCAATTTACCAAAAACGACTCCTCCTAGTGATTGGCTGGTTATTCCTGAAAATTCTGAGGCAGCAAAAATGGCTTTAGATTATGCCCAAAGGTTGCGCCATAGTGAACATATTGTCAGGGTGGAGTTAGAATTACAATATCGCTCGGCGGAGCAAATTAGGCTTTATGCTGAGGATGAAGGTATTAAGTATTTGGCTTGGATTGGGGCTGATGGTATGCCTAAAATTGAAGTTGTTTAATGTTTCTAGGTGATTAAAATGTATGGCGAAGTTATCGGTTGAGTTGGAGCGCTATTTTTTGCTTGAGGAAAGGGGGGATATTATTTTTTTTGATGATATTCTTCTTTTGGCGGGCGATCGCATTTTTGGCTTTCTGTTACTGATTTTGTCTTTACCTTCGGCGTTGCCGATTCCTGCCCCAGGTTATTCTATCCCTTTTGGCATACTTATTCTTTTATTGGCGATTCAGTTTATGATTGGTTATCAAATACCTTGGTTACCTAATCGCTTTAAGAGGGGTAAAATGAAAACGGTTATGGCTAAAGGTTTTGTGGAAAAGGGTTTACCCTGGCTCAAACGCTTGGAAACTATCACTAAACCCCGTTTAACTTCTGTTTGTAATAGCCATATTGGTAAAATTGTTCTAGGCGGTGCGATCGCCCTTATGGCCATTTCCATGATGATTCCCATCCCCGGCACCAATACCGCCCCTGCGGTGGGTATTTTCATCACGGCTTTTGGTTTACAGGAGGATGATGGTTTTATCTGTCTTTTGGGTTTGATTGTTTGTATTGTCGCTGGATGTTTATCTGCGTCTATTATATTCGGTGCAATCGTTGGAAGTTCTTCCCTTTGGCAGTTTATCAATAAATAGCAACCTTTATTGTTACTTTTTACCTTAATCAAATTGGAAATAATACATGAGATGATAAACAAAGTCAGGGGATAAAGATAATCTTTGCTGTAAGTGGGGTAAATTACGATATTTGCCCTCCTCCTCTCTATTTTTGATAATTTTAGAGGCCATGTCATGATCAAGGTTTGGGATGGCTTCTAGTTGCTCTAGGGTGGCTGTATTGGGGTTTATTTTTGGAGGTGCATGGAAGCTATTTTGGTCATAATAAGAAAAGTTAAGAATGGGTTTCCAAAAAGCAATCTTGGTTACGGAAATGCCTAGGGTGGCGGCTAAATCTTCTATACAAAGGATTTGAATGCCCGAATTATTCATCTCTACGAGGGTACGAGCTTGGGTAATAGAAATCCCCGGAAGCCTTAACCAATCATCGACACAGGCTTGATTTACGTCTATAGAAATACCTAGTTTTGCCCCTACTCTAATTTCAGACAGATTTTGGAAACGATAATAGGGATTTTGTTCTATTTTACGGGCGATCGCCCTTTCTCGCCAGTCTAGTTTAATCATTATTTTGTTGCAAATTATTACAAAATCGTGCCACAGTGTCTATATTAGGGCAAATTAAATAGTAATTTAGCTTAATTTTATCAATTTCCATTGTAAAAAAGGAGTTTTTTATGCCTATTTCTGATACTCAAGTTTTCGTTGCTTTAGCCATTGCTTTAGTACCTGCTATTCTTGCTTTCCGCTTATCCACTGAATTATATAAATAATTCCTAATCCCCTCTTTAGTCTTTTCTGACAAGGGGGGAAATCCATCTTGTTTGCAACTTTATAAATTTACATTGTAATCAAACCCTAATCATTTAATTTTTTTCTTTCTAAACTTAAATTGTGTTCTAATTGTTGTAATTCTTCTCGACGAGTTTCCATTTCTAACTTAATTCTGGTTAAATCTTGACTTTCTAAAGTTAATTCCTGTCTCCATTGCTCAATTCTTACTTGTTCATTTACAAAGAAATCTGAACATTTTTCCCCTTCATTTGTCACAAAATCTCTAATTATATTCAATACCCAATCCTTGGCATCCCGATAGCGAATTATTTCCCTTTTTTCATTAATATCTAATAATAATAATAATCCTTGACAAGATTCAATTTCATCGGGCAGTGATAAATATTCCTCGTTGCAAAAAGTCCATTGATTACTTGATTCCTCCATGGCTAGTAGATGTAGTTCTAATTTTTGAGAAATATTGTTTTCGACTACTTGAGCTAAATATAACATTTTGAGAACAACTATTTTTTGGAGTAAACAGAAAAGGAAAAGTATTTTAAATAATTTATAAAAATTTATAGTAATCCTAAATTAATTTTTAATAAAAAGTTTCTGATTAAATCTATTAACTACTTACTAACAAATTACTACTAATTTTAGTTATATTTATCCCATGGAAGCTGATTATAAAAAGTTCAATAACTACTTATTATATTAAAAATGAGTCATAAATTATCTCATAGCCCCATTAAATAAACATATATAACAGTAACTGATAAAGGATATTTAATCCCCTATCAAGTAATAATCATTATTCTTACCACTAAAATTAGCTATTTAGAATTACTATAAAAATTTTCCTCCTTATTTATAATAATCACCCCCTCAAATGGTAGCCCCAAAAAACTATAACTACTGGAGTAAAGTTAATCTATTTTGTAAAATTTGTAATTGAGTTTTAGCTTCATCCAAATTATCTTGGGCTGTTTGAATAATTTCAGGGGGGGCTTTTTGGGTAAAATTAGGATTCTTTAAACGCCCCTCAAGGGATTTTACTTCCCCTTCGATTTTACTCATTTTTTTAGTTAATTTGGCGGTTAACTTATCTACATCGATAACACCTTCTAGGGGAATTAATACTTGAATTGTACCAACCACCGAGGCGATCGCCCTTGGCACTTCTTGAGTTAAACTATCTATGATAGAGAGATTCTCCACCTTAGCCAACTCCTCAATGTAGTTACGAGTATTTTTCAAAATTCGTCTTTCTTCCTCACTATCAGACTGAAGAATAACAGACACTTGGGCGCTAGGTTTAATTTCCGCCTCCGCCCGTAAATTACGAATGGCGCGAATAGTTTCAAAGAGTAAAGTAAAACTGGTTTCTAAATCCTCAGAAATTAAACTATCAATTACCATCGGGGTAACACTTTCTCCATGGCTAGACTGTAAAGAAGCAGTGACATTTTTTGAACCAAAAATCTCTTGTTTTAAACCAGTCAAACGTTTAATGGTTTCTTGTCTAGTTTGTGCAAAGACTAGATTACGATAGATAAACCAACCAGAATAACTTAAACCCACTAACCTCAACACAGGGGCAAGAAGGGGAAACTCATAGATAGCATTGGAAACCGATACCACCAACTGCAAAACAACCAAAGTTAAAAATATAACTAACAATAAAGTTAAAGGTTGCTTGTATCTTTTAATAATAGAACTAAATTGGTCAGGCAATTGATCCAACAAACCAATTAATTGATTACCCACTTTAACAATGGTAGGGTTATCACTGGAAAACTGACTAGAATCACTCAAATCAATAATCAATTCTTCCATATCACTATTATTCGTCACCGCTACCACCGAGGAGAAAGTTAATAACTCATCAACCACAGGATAAGATTGTAAGGCGAGACTACCTTCTTCTGTTTGGGTGAGGGTATGCCAAATTTCTTCGGTAATGTGGGGCATGAAAGGATGTAATAATTTTAAGATACCTTCTAGCACATAGGCAAGGGTTTGTTGGGCAACGATACGGGAAGGGGAATCGGCATCTTGTCTGAGGCGAGTTTTCACTAACTCGATATACCAGTCGCAAAAGTCACCCCAAATAAATTCATATAATCCTTTAGCCGCTTCCCCTAAGCCATAATTTTCTAAATATTCATCGGTTTGTTTGATAACTTGGTTAAAACGAGAGAGAATCCATCTATCACTCATTTCCAACTGAGTTAGGGAAGGATAACCCAAGTCTTGGGGAGTTTTACCATCCAAATTCATTAACACAAATCGGGCTGCATTCCAAAGTTTGTTGGCGAAGTTGCGGGATGCTTCCACGGATTCCGATTCATCGCTTTTACGGTTATATTGTAAGCTAATGTCTTGCCCTGCCCCTGCCACTTCACGGATGAGGGTATAACGAAGGGCATCGGTGCCATACTTATCACTTAATAATAAAGGATCGATGCCATTATTGGCGGATTTAGACATTTTTTTGCCGTTTTCATCCCTTACCAAACCATGGATATAAACATCCTTAAAAGGTATTTGCCCAGTAAAATGTTTTGACATCATCGTCATCCGCGCTACCCAGAAAAAGATAATATCAAACCCTGTTACCATGGTAGCATTGGGATAATAGGTGGCTAAGTCGATGGTTTTTTCTGGCCAACCCATGGTAGAAAATGGCCATAATCCTGAGGAAAACCATGTATCGAGTACATCTGGATCTTGCTCAATTATAGCATCTTCCCCGTAAAGGGCGATCGCCTTTAGCTGGGCTTCATCCTCGTTATGGGCAACCACAAAGGGAGTATCATCACTAATTTCCCCATTACTTTCACTTACCACATACCAAGCGGGGATTTGATGCCCCCACCACAACTGACGGGAAATACACCAATCCTCAATTTTTACCAACCAATCACGATATACCTTTTCCCATCTCTCAGGCACAAAGAAAGGGGATTTATCCTCATCTAATTCCTTGAGGGCATCTTGGGCAAGGGGTTTAATTTTTACATACCATTGGGTAGATAACAAAGGCTCAACGGGTACTTTACCGCGATCGCTATAGGGTACACTATGAGTGTAGGCTTCTACTTTTACTAAGCATCCTGCCTCATCAATAGCCTTAACCACATTTTTTCTGGCTTCAAATCTATCTTGCCCCTGAAACTCACCCCCATTTTCATTAATTGAGCCATCTTTGTTAAGAATAGTTATAAAAGGGAGATCATGACGTTTCCCCATGGCAAAATCATTAGGGTCATGGGCTGGTGTAACTTTAACACATCCTGTACCAAAAGTGGGATCTACATATTCATCGGCAATTATGGGAATTTCGCGCCCCACAAGAGGTAAGGTGAGGGTTTTACCGATAATGTCTTGGTAACGTCCATCATTGGGGTTAACGGCTACCGCCGTATCTCCTAACATGGTTTCAGGGCGAGTGGTAGCCACTTCCACAAAACCACTGCCATCGGTGAGGGGATAACGAAAATGCCAAAGACTGCCATTAACTTCTTTATTTTCCACCTCTAAATCTGATACCGCTGATTGAGATTCAGGGCACCAATTCACCATGTATTTACCACGGTAAATCAAGCCTTCTTCGTAGAGTTTCACAAAGGCGGTTTTGACGGAATCAGATAATTTTTCATCGAGGGTAAATCTTTGACGACTCCAATCGGCAGACAAACCCATTCTTTTGAGTTGATTATAAATCGCGCCCCCAGATTTTTCGCGCCACGCCCAAGCCATTTGTAAAAATTTTTCTCTACCTAAATCGTCTCTGGTTTTTCCTTTGGCTTTGAGTTGTTTTTCAATAATCGTCTGTACCGCAATACTAGCATGATCGGTGCCTGGGAGACAAAGGGTATTTTTGCCTTTCATGCGATGATAGCGAACAAGGGTATCAATCAATGAGGTATTAAAAGCATGGCCCATGTGTAGTTTTCCCGTCACATTAGGAGGGGGAATTACGATGGCATAGGGTTGCCCTTTTTTGTCGGGGTTTGCTTTGAAGGTTTGATTTTCTTCCCAATATTTTTGCCATTTTGCTTCTGTTTGTTGGGCTTCATACTGGGGGGGAAGGTTTATTTCTGTGCCACTCATTGATTTATTTCTCTTTGCTAGGTGCGATCGCACTTACTGATTAATCTTTTCTCTTTGTGTTGATTTTGCCATATCTTGAACACAAAAACAATGGGCAATGAGCAACAGGCAATGGGTAACGGGTTAAGTATTTTCTTTTGCCCAATGATATTTTTTTAACAAGGGGTTTAAACCCCTTGCTTTTAGAAGTATTTATTCATTTCCTTCTTTTTACATTATCAGAAGGGCTAGAAGTCAGGGAAAAATTAAGCCACCGCAGAAATCGCCTCAGAAAGAGGTTGCCAACGAAAATAACGCTCTCCCCCTAATTCCAATACCACTTTAATTTTAGGTTCAATTTTACTCAAATTGGCTAAATATTCTTTCTCCTGACGGGATAACACAAACCCTTCAATAATCCATAAAACCAACCCTTTTGATTTAGGAGGTAAATTTTCCACCTGAGACAGTGCTATGGGTGGTACAAAATAAGTAGGCCCCACTGCGCCTTCTTGCCCAATATTTTTCTTACCTAAATGGGCTGGGCGCACCCCATGGACACCCATTAAATAAGCACTTAAATCTCCCAATCCCCTAGCCGAAATACTAATACTATGATAACCATTGGTGCGTAATCTTCTTTGATAACGTCCTTCAAAACCTCCTTCTAGGGGAGCATACACCGCCAAGGCTCCTGTTTTTTCTAAGTCACGAATAAAGGTTTTTCCTGTAGTTAATAAAGGCATAATTTTTTGAGCAATTTTTAATAATTTCTTTTTTTCGCTAATCTGATTATAATAGGCTCTGTCTCCGTTTGCTCATCGTTTTCATCATTAACCAATTCCTAGCCATGTTATTGTTGATACTAGGACAATCTTTTCCCCTTTGTTTATGAGTATTTCCCCTTCTTCTGACAATTCATCTTTTAATGACTCTATCTCTAAATTTTTCCGTAAACTTCTCGCCATGGTGGCGGATTTACGGTTAGCCATTGTATTGCTATTGGCGATCGCACTTTTTAGCATTTCAGGCACTGTCATCGAGCAAAATCAAGGGTTATCCTACTACCAAGAAAACTATCCAGAGAATCCCGCATTATGGGGTTTTTTCACATGGAAATTATTACTAAATTTGGGTTTTGATCATGTTTACACGACATGGTGGTATGTGTCTATATTAGTGCTTTTTGGTACTAGCCTAATTGCCTGTACATTTCGCCGTCAACTACCAGCGTTAAAGGCAGCTCAAATATGGAAATATTACCGTCAACCAAGGGAGTTTAATAAACTAGCTCTTAGTGCAGAATTATCTGTAAATGGTTTAGCAGAAATCAAAGAAAGTTTAACTAAAAAAGGATATAAAATTCATCAAGATAATGATAGTTTATACGCTCAAAAAGGAATTATCGGTAGAGTAGGACCTATTATCGTCCATATAGGCATGATAGTAATTTTATTGGGGGCAATTTGGGGAGCATTTACAGGATTTTTTGCCCAAGAAATGATTGCCGAAGGAGAAACTTTCACCATCAAAAATTTTATCGAAGCAGGAGCATTAACAAACCTCAAAAAACCTCAAGATTTTTCAGTAAAAGTAAAGGATTTTAGAATTGATTATAGCCCCCAAGGAGCAGTAGATCAATTTTATTCTGACCTTTCAATTATTGATCAAGAGGGCAAAGAATTAGACAAAAAAACTATCTTTGTCAATCAACCCCTAAGATATAAAGGAGTTACTTTTTATCAAACCAGTTGGAGCATTTCTGGAGTAAAAGTACAATTAAATAATAGTCCTATTTTCCAACTACCCATGGCGGAATTAGATACCAAAGGAAAAGGGCGCATCTGGGGTACATGGATACCCACTAACCCTGATATGAGCAATGGAGTATCTCTCATTACCAAAGACTTACAAGGTACAATGTTCATTTATGATATGTCAGGACAATTAGTTGGCGCTACTCGCCCGGGCATGCCTGTGGAGGTAAATGGCGTTAATCTCAAGGTTTTGGACTTAATTGGCTCTACGGGTTTACAAATAAAAGCTGATCCTGGAGTACCTATAGTTTACCTTGGTTTTGCTCTTTTGATGGTGGGAGTAGTTATGAGTTATGTTTCTTTCTCTCAGGTATGGGTATTGGAAAAGGACGATTCTACTTTCATTGGGGGGAAAACTAATCGCGCCCAAGTGACTTTTGAGCGAGAAATTTTTACTATGATTGATTCTTTGTAACTAGGGTGTGCTAAAAGTGACGTCGTGAAGGTGGGGAATAGGGAACGGGGAATGGTAATAATATGGGATATTTATTGTAATTTAATAATATTTCATACCATGATTAAGCAACGCCGTATATTTTTTGATATTTGCAATGTGCCTTAACTCTTAAGAATTAACGTGTACGATCTATAAAAGCACACCTTAATAATTTTTCAGGTTGTTTAGGTGGGTACTAAGAAAATTTAGACAGAATTAGCCACCATAACTGTAATATTATTAAAAATAACATAGTTTTTTGAACCGAGAACAAAAAAAATAATCGTCAAGGAGGAAAAATAATTGTCTAAGAATATTCGAGTAGCAATTTTAGGTGCAACTGGGGCGGTTGGCACAGAAATTATCAACCTATTAATTGAGCGTAATTTTCCCCTCTCTAATTTAAAACTTCTAGCTTCTAGCCGTTCAGCTGGAAAAACAATCTCCTTTAAAAATCAATCTTTAACCATCGAAGAAGTAACGGAAAATTCCTTTGATGATGTGGATATTGTCTTGGCCTCTGCGGGTGGTTCAACCTCTAAAAAATGGGCAAGGGCGATCGTTGAAGCAGGAGCGGTGATGATTGATAATTCCAGCGCTTTTCGCATGGATGACAATGTACCTTTGGTGGTACCCGAAATTAATCCCCAAGATGCCCAAAACCATCAAGGAATTATTGCCAATCCTAACTGCACCACTATTCTAATGGGGGTTGCCATTTATCCTTTACATAAAATTCAACCCATTAAACGTATTATAGTTTCTACCTATCAGTCTGCTAGTGGGGCAGGGGCAAGGGCAATGGAGGAAGTAAAAAATCAAGCCCAAGCCATTCTCAATGGTGAAACCCCTAACCCTGAAATATTACCCTATCCCCTCGCTTTTAATTTATTCCCCCATAATTCCCCTATCCTCGAGAATCACTATTGTGAGGAGGAGATGAAGATGGTTAATGAAACCAGAAAGATTTTTGGAGATAACAGTATTCGTATTAGTGCCACCTGTATTCGTGTGCCTGTGTTACGAGCGCACTCGGAGGCCATTAACTTAGAATTTGAACAACCTTTTGCGGTGGATGAAGCGAAAAAACTGCTCAATCAAGCCGAAGGGGTAACAGTAGTTGATGATTGGGCAAACAATTATTTTCCCATGCCCATAGACGCCACTGGAAAAGATGATGTCTTAGTGGGCAGAATTCGTCAAGATATATCTAGTGATAATAATATCGAATTATGGTTATGTGGTGACCAAATTCGTAAAGGGGCTGCCCTAAATGCGGTGCAAATTGCCGAATTACTAATTGAAAAGCAGTGGCTGGGTAAATAATTCACACCTTTAAAAAGCTAAAAATGTTATTCCTAACTCTAATTAACATATAGTTTTTATCAACTTCTTAACCTGACACCTGATACCCGATACCTTTTTTACAAGACTCTAAATTTTATTCCGAACTCAGGTTAACTATAGTCTATGATTTATTCCGTAGAGTATAATTATTGTCTTTCATAAAGATAAAGTTGGCTAATAGTAACAATTCTGAGAAAATAATCAAAGAACAAAATATTTATGTCAATTTAAATACGATGATGAAAAAATTACGTCCTATTCTTTCCCTTATCTTAGTCTTAGTGACTACATTGTTGGTAAGCTGTAGTAGCCCTAGCAAGGCAAAAATTCCCACGGTTTACACCCCTGAAAAAATTGAACAATTACAGATATATCGCGCCCCCATTGCCGAGGCCAGGGAAAAAATGACTACCCTTGAAGAATTTATTAAAAAGGAAAATTGGGTCGATACCAGAACCTTTATTCATGGACCTTTAGGAAGCCTCAGACAGTCTATGGCTAATGCTTCTAGTCGTTTACTTCAAAAAGATCAAAAATCCGCTCAGAACCTAGCTAGAGAGTTATTCAGTCATTTTGAAAGAATTGACGCGGCTGCAAAGGAAAAAAATTATAGTGCCGCCCAAGCTCAATATTTTGAAGCTATTAAGGATTTTGATGCTTATCTTGATATGATTCCCACTAATAGTTAATCTGTTTAGGTTAGTTAATGGGCAATAGTGGTTAGTGTTAGGTATTTTTTACTATTTTTTTGAGTTTGGAGAGTGGGGCAATATTAATGGTTAAGTTTCCTTTAGCTTTGGCGGTAGCAACGGCAAAAGTTATTACTGGCACTGTGCGTTTACTGGGGTTAGGGGCAGCTAGTGTGTTGCCTGGGGCAATTGCTAGGCGTTTTCACCCTCGTTTGTTGGCTGTTTTATCGAAGCAGATTAAGCAAGGGGTAATTTTGGTGGTTGGTACTAATGGGAAGACAACTACTTCTCTTTTGTTAAAGGAAATTTTGGAAAATGCTGGTTATCGGGTGATTCATAATTCTACGGGGGCTAATTTAATTAATGGTTTGGTTACTTGCTTGATTGATAATAGTAGTCTTTGGGGCAAAATTGATGCTGATTATGCCATACTTGAAGTTGATGAAAATGTTTTACCTTTAGTATTGGCACAGTGTAATCCTAGTCATATTTTAGCTTTAAATTTATTCCGAGATCAATTAGATCGTTATGGGGAAGTTGATACCATTAGTTATCGTTGGCAAGGGGCGATCGCACCTTTATCCCAAGCCACTACAATTGTCATAAATGGAGACGATCCCACCCTCTGTTATTTAGGTCAAAATATTGATAAAAAAGTATTGTTTTTTGGCTTAAATGAAAAAGATTTATACTTAGAAGAAATTCCTCACGCTGTAGATTCTATTTACTGTCCAAAATGTGGTCATCCTCTTGACTATCAAGGGGTTTATCTGTCTCACCTTGGGGATTATAACTGTCCTAAATGTGATTTTACAAAAAGTAAATTAGACGTTAATAGTCAAGAATGGCAACAAATTTTAATAGGTGTTTATAATAAATATAATACCCTTGCTGCAGGATTATTAGCTCAATCTATTGGTGTCGAAAAACAAATCATAAATCAAACAATAACTAACTTTAAAGCGGCTTTTGGTAGAGCAGAAGAATTAACAATTAATAACAAAAATATTCGCATTCTTTTATCTAAAAATCCCGTGGGCATGAATGAAACCATTCGGGCTGTTAATGATCTTAAAAAAATTAATCCCCATTGTACCACTATGATGATTTTAAACGATCGCACCCCAGATGGTACAGATGTATCATGGATATGGGACGTAGATATGGAAAAATTAGTTGCCTCAGGAGGAAATATTGTTGTCAGTGGAGATAGGGTTTATGACATGGCATTAAGGTTAAAATATAGTCTCGACACCACCGAAAACAACTTAAACTTAATCATCAAAGAAAATTTACCTCAAGCCATTGAGGAGGCTTTAAAAATTACTCCAGAAAATCAAACTCTATATATTATTCCGACCTATTCTGCTATGTTAGAAGTTAGAAAAATCTTAGTAGGCCGAAGTATCTTATAACTCCATAATTACATGGTGAGTAAATCATAACAAAATTCTCTTTTGATAACCCATAAATTGATTACCTGGTTATTTAATTTGTAGCTGATGACAAATAATTTGTTAATGCACAAAAAAATAGCTACTTATTAAAGTAGCTACTTCTTGGATGGGGGTGGAGAGACTTGAACTCTCACGACCGATAAAGGTCAACGGATTTTAAGTCCGCAGCGTCTACCATTCCGCCACACCCCCTAGACTTTAGGGTTTGTTTGTGAATTGCTCACAGATAACTATTATAGCAATCGCTTAAAAAAAATGCAAGGTGGATATCAAAATAAATTTAACAGGTGTGGTTATCCTTCAACTCTCAACACCGTAAGAGTAGATATAATAAAGTTTAGGAAGTTTTGGACGTTAGTAAATATTGCCTTGGGTAATCAGGAGTTATGGCAAAAAATTATTTCGTACTCAATAATTATCGAGATTTAGATAAAGTTTATCAGGATGTGATGTTATGGTTTAAGGGTAAACAATATCAAGTGGAGGGAGTTTTAAAAAGTGGTGTTTATATTGTTCAAGCCAAAAAAACCGATGGCATTCGTACTATATTAGGAACTAACATCGCTTTTAAAGTCAAGATTTATCCCTCTCAAGATAATGGAAAAGAATTCATTATCGAAACCTCGAGGGGAAAATGGATTCAAAATATAGCAGGGGCTAGTTTAGGGGCAATTTTTACGGGAGGTTTAACCTACTTAACGGGAATTGCTGGGGCGAGTTGGAGTTTTGTTTTGGAAAATGAATTAATTAGTTATCTGGAAAGAAATTCTCAGTTAACAAGGGTACAACCAATGGAAAATAAAACTCAGGAATCTGAGGTATGGTATTCCGATAAACCAAATGATTCTTCACATTATAAAACTTCTGAGCAAAAAGAAATTATTGATAACTTAGAAGCGGAGATAGCTAGATTAGAGGATGCTTTTGCTAATGACATTTTAACGGAGGGAGAATTTAATCAAAAAAAATCTATTTTAGAAAAGCAAATTGATGATTATGAAGTTAACTGCATCATTGAGAATAAAATAAAACAGCTACAAGAAGCCTTTGCCCAAGGTATTTTGAATCAAGAAGAATACTCATCAAAATTAGAGCAAATGGACGCACAAACAAGGGAGCAAATTCTGAGAGAAAGATATGCTGAACGTAATCGAATTAAAATGATTAAATTAAAAGAGGCTTTAAATAGTGGTATTCTTACTCAAGCAGAATATGATCAAAAAATTGCTTCTCTTTAAAAGATTATGAATTTTATTTTTTTTCTAGTTATTTTTATTGTATTATTAGAAATATTTTTGAGAATAAAATGGGGTTTTGGTAATCCTTTAATTTATATTAAAGATCCTGAAATTGGATACTTAATAGCACCAAATCAGGTTACTAGGCGCAATGGTAATTTGATTAAAATAAATAGTTATTCTATGCGTTATGATGAGATAAAAAAACAGAAAGAAAAAAATACTTTTCGCATAATATTATTGGGTGATTCTATTGTTAACGGTGGTTGGTGGACTGATCAAAAAGAGACTCTTTCTAGTTTATTAGAGCAAAAAATTATTAATAATCAATCTTCCTTAAATCAAGTAGAAGTTTTAAATATTTCTGCAAATTCCTGGGGCGCTCGTAACGAGTTAGCATATTTACAAAAGTACGGAAGTTTTTCGGGAAATATTTTAATTTTGGTATTAAATACCGACGATTTATTTAGCTTTGCTCCTTCTAGTATTCAAGTAGGAAAAGCTCTTAATTATCCTGATAAAAAACCCTTATTGGCCTTAGAAGAATTTTTTAAAAAAGTTTTACCTTTACCCATTCATCCTGATTTAAGGAATATCCCGAAAGAAACAGGAGATGTGGTTGCTATGAATTTAAAAGCAGTTAAAGATATTTATGAAATAGCAAAAAAAGATAAAATGGACTTTTTTCTAGCGTTAACTCCCTTAAAAAGAGAAGTATTCGCTCCTTTTTCTAAAGATTATGAAATCAAAGCAAGGGAAAGACTAAATTATCTTGTTAATGAATTAGAAATTACATATACTGATTTTTTACCTCTATTCAAAAGCTATTCTAATCCTGATGACTTATACCATGATCATATTCATCTTAGCCATGAAGGGAATAAGCTATTGGTAAATCATTGGCAAAAAAACATTACTTTACACTAGAATATCATTGAAAAAATAAGGCTGATTATAATCGATAATATAATAAATTAACTTGAGTTCAGGATACAATTTATAGTCTTGTAAAGGGGTAAATAATGAGTAATTAAACCATTAGTAAACTTACTCCTCATCTCCCTATCTCCCCATCACCTGCTATGGAAGTATTAATGTATAGCTAATTTCTGGCTCATCCAGCGCACCTTAATCAATTACAAGGATTTACAAAACTAAACGATCGCCCCTAAACCCAAGAAGTATAATAAGAGATAGGAGGACTAGCAACCAAAAGAAAAAAGCTAGATCGCAACATATGGTAATGATGACAGACAAAACCGCCTCCAACTCCACACAAAACAAACCCATCTGGGAAGAATTTGAGAGCGGAAAATGGCAACAAGAAATTAACGTCCGAGACTTTATCCAACGCAATTATACCCCCTATGACGGTGACGAATCATTTTTAAGGGATGCAACCCCCACCACCCACAATCTGTGGACAGAGGTTAAATTGCTGATGAAACAAGAAAGAGAAAAAGGAGTATTAGACGCAGAAACCAAAATCCCCTCTAGTATCACCGCCTACGGTGCAGGTTACATCAATAAAGACTTAGAAAAAATTGTCGGCTTACAAACCGATAAACCCCTCAAACGTGCCATTATGCCCAATGGTGGAATTAGGGTAGTAGAAAAATCTCTCGAGGCTTATGGCTATACCATCGATCCCTTAATCCATGATATATTCAACCAATATCGTAAAACCCATAACGATGGCGTATTCTCTGCCTACACCACCGAGATGAGAAAAGCCCGTAAATCGGGGATTATTACAGGTTTACCCGATGCCTACGGTAGAGGAAGAATCATCGGCGATTATCGCCGTGTGGCATTGTATGGGGTGGATTTCCTCATAGAAGATAAACAAAATCAACTCCTTTCCCTCGAAGTAGATGTAATGGATGAAGACACCATCCGCCTACGGGAAGAAATCACCGAACAAATCAAAGCCCTCCATGAATTAAAAGAGATGGCAGGTAGTTATGGGTTTGATATAAGTCGCCCTGCCCAAAACGCCACCGAAGCCCTACAATGGCTCTATTTTGGCTATTTAGGGGCGGTAAAAGAACAAAACGGCGCTGCCATGTCCTTAGGGCGTGTATCTACTTTCCTCGACATCTACATTCAAAAAGACTTAGAAAAAAGATTAATCAGCGAAAGCGAAGCCCAAGAATTAATCGATCAATTCGTGATCAAATTGCGCATGGTAAGATTTCTCCGTGCTCCTGAGTATAACCAATTATTCGCCGCAGATCCAGTGTGGGTAACGGAAGTCATTGGTGGTGTGGGTTTAGATGGACGCCCCTTGGTGACAAAAACCAGTTTCCGCTTCCTCCATACCCTTTATAACCTAGGCCCTGCCCCTGAACCCAATTTAACCATTTTATGGTCTGAAAAACTACCCCTAGCCTTCAAACGTTATGTGGCGAAAGTTTCCATCGATACAAGCTCGATTCAATATGAAAACGATGACTTGATGCGCCCCGAATATGGGGATGATTATGGCATTGCCTGTTGTGTGTCGGCGATGCGTATCGGTAAACAAATGCAGTTTTTCGGCGCTAGGGTAAATCTTGCCAAGGCTTTATTATATGCCATCAACGGCGGTAAGGATGAAAATACAGCGATGCAAGTTGCCCCCGCCTATGCGCCTATCACTTCAGAATATCTTGATTATGAAGAGGTAACGGCAAAATTTGACCTCCTTATCGACTGGTTAGCCAAGTTATATGTTAATACTTTGAATGTCATTCATTATATGCACGATAAGTATGCTTACGAACGTATTGAGATGGCATTACATGATCGGGATGTTTATCGCACCATGGCTTGTGGTATTGCTGGTTTGTCGGTGGTGGGGGATGCCCTGTCGGCGATGAAGTATAGCAGGGTAAAAGTTATCCGTAATGAGGCTGGTTTGGCAGTAGATTACGAGGTGGAGGGTGATTATCCCAAGTTTGGTAATAATGATGATCGGGTGGACACTATCACTGCTAATATTATGACTACCTTTATGAATAAGGTACGCAAAAATAAAACCTATCGCAATGCTGTACCTACTCAGTCGGTGTTAACTATCACTTCTAATGTGGTGTATGGTAAAAAAACGGGTAGCACTCCTGACGGCAGAAAAGCAGGTGAACCTTTTGCCCCCGGGGCAAACCCTATGCACGGCAGGGATACCAACGGTGCGATCGCCTCTATGGCTTCTGTGGCGAAATTGCCCTACGAAGATGCCCAAGATGGTATTTCTTATACCTTCTCCATTGTGCCTGAGGCGCTGGGTAAAACCCCTGACATAAGAATTAATAACCTTGCGGGGATGTTGGATGGTTATTTTCACGATACAGGACACCATATTAATATTAACGTCCTCAATCGAGAAACGCTCCTTGATGCCATGGATCATCCTGAACAATATCCTCAGCTTACCATCAGGGTGTCAGGTTATGCGGTGAACTTTATTAAACTTACCCGTGAGCAACAGTTAGATGTAATTAACCGTACTTTCCACGCTCAATTATAATCCTGATTTTTGTTTCTGTGTCTCCTCTCCTTCATTGGGGGAGGATTTTTTTGTAAGCATCAAATTAATTCTAATATCAAGTCCCTTTGATCACTTACAAATTAGAGTGATGTCTCAGGTGGCAGGTGATGGGGAGTACAGGTAGAATAGTTCAATTTATTGAACGAATTACCATTAGCCGTGTAATTCATTACACGGTGGGGCAACTGCCAAGGCACAATCTATTTATAATGAATTATCCGAACTTGATATAATTCATTGCAAGGGGAGTGATGATATATTTTCTATTGCCCATTCCCTATTCCCCGCCTTAAATAAAAAATTTTATCCCGAACTGGAGATAATTTATGATTTCAACGGATTTCCCATAGAAATTGGGTAATATTCCCCATATCTGATTCTTTATAAAGGGTAATTTACCCCTTATGTAAGGGACGCATAATCTGTAAATATAAAGAAAAGATAAAGAAAAGGGGAATTGAGGGGAAAACCATGGAATATATATATTTTATTGATAATGCTAGTTTAGTAATTAGGCTAATCAACTTTTTAGTTAAAAATCCTTTATTTCAGGAGTCGGAATTAACCCTTGTTAATCAGGTTAATGGTTGGATAATTCGTCTCAAAGCACCTTATCTTTTAACCCAATGGCAGTATGGGAATTTGAGAGCATTTTTAGAGGAGATAGGATATGTTTATCATCCTAAGGTGAAAATGAATTTAGTGTTTTGTAGCCTTGATATGGGAGAACCTCCCGTTAAAGTTATGGTTGATTATCAAGTGGCGATCGTTTCCCATGGTATCCCTACCACCACGGAGATAGAAGCCTTTCGTTTACAATTTGCTAAGGGATTGGGTTATTGCCCAGAAACTTTAGCTTAATTATTATATGGACGTAGCCTGACTCGAACAGGCGACCCCATCGATGTCAACGATGTACTCTAACCAACTGAGCTATACGTCCTTAATCTACAGTCTAAAATTATATCAAGATCTGAAATAAAAGGCAAGTTTTAGGAAGTAAAACAATAAAATTAAAGATTACTGGATCGGAATGATGAATCATTTGTTAGAATAGCATGGGAAATTTAACGATAAATTAACAGTCTTTGAGTCAAGCACTAGAAATTTCAAATTTAGACACCCTAGCACAGGAATTAGCGGCTATTCAACAAACTAGCTCTAAGAAAATCGCTTTGCTAGGTTCACGCCATGTGCCGATAACTCATCAACACCTGATTGAGATGATGAGTTATGCCCTTGTATTGGGAGGTAATCGTTTAATCACGTCCGGGGCTGCAGGAACTAATTCTGCGGCTATTAGAGGGGCGATGAGGGCTGATCCTAATCTTTTAACGGTGATTCTACCTCAAAGTTTAGATCGTCAGCCTAAGGAGTCTCAAGAACAGTTACAAAAGGTAATTCACTTGGTGGAAAATCCTGATCATAATCATCTCTCTTTGGGGGAAGCGAGTGCGGATTGTAACCGAGAAATTATCTCTCGTTGTCAACAGTTAATTTGTTTTGCTTTTCATGATAGTCATACTCTAATGAAAACCTGTGAGGAGGCGGAGGAGCAAAGAAAGGTTGTGACTTTGTTTTACTTTGATTAGTGAAGTTCATTGTCGATGCCGTTTTAGCTAAAGGTTGTCGGCTTTCAGTGTTTTTTGGAAACTGATAGCTGATTACTAATGGCTGAGTGTTTGGGGCTACAATTATATTTGATTGTTTATAAAGTATTTTGTCTGTGAAAAAGTTAGTATTGGCGACAAGTAACCCTGGTAAATTGAAGGAGTTTGAGGGTTATTTAAGGGGTTTGGATGTTGAGTTGGTTTTGAAGCCGAAGGATTTGGAGGTGGAGGAAACTGGTTCAACTTTTATGGAAAATGCTATGTTAAAGGCTAGTCAGGTGGCTTTGGCTATGGGAGAATGGGCGATCGCCGATGACTCTGGTTTGATGATTGATGCTTTGAATGGTGCGCCCGGTCTTTTTTCAGCTCGGTATGCTTCTAGCCCAGATGCTTGTATTGATCGGGTTTTGAAGGAGTTGGAGGGGGAAACTAATCGTCAAGCTCAGTTTGTGTGTGCCGTGGCGATCGCCTCTGGAGATGGTAAAATAAGGTTGCAAAATGAGGGCATCTGTCGAGGGGAAATATTAACTCAACGACAAGGGCAAGGGGGATTTGGTTATGATCCTATTTTTTATATACCAGAAATCGGACAAACTTTTGCAGAAATTGCCCCTAAAACTAAGGATAAAATCAGTCATCGAGGAATTGCTTTAGAGGGCTTGTTACCGTTATTAAAAAACCTTTTTTCTCTATCATGAAGTCATATTATTATTAAGTTAAGTTTGTAAAGGGTTTAGATATTAAACCAGCCCAAAGGAATATAATTAGACAAGGAGACTATAGATTAAATCATCAGAGTAGAATCCCAGACTATTTACCATTTCAAAGGGTATGTATAAGATATTGATAGTTGAAGACGAGCTAATTGCGGCTGAGAGTCTTTCCCTCGATTTAAAAAAACTAGGATATGAGGTAATTGGTATTGTTAGTAAAGGGGAAAAAGCAATTCAAAAGGCTAAGGATTCTCTACCCGATTTAATTTTGATGGATATTATGCTCAAAGGCTCGATGGATGGTATTACCGCCGCCCAAGCTATCTATCAAGAGTTAAAAATTCCCATTATCTATTTAAGTGCCTATGCGGATGCCCAAACCCTCCAAAGGGCTCAAAAAACTCCTGCCTATGGCTATTTGGTTAAGCCTTACAAAATTGCTGACATCAGCACAACCATCACCATTGCTTTATCTAAATTTGAAGAAGATTCCCGCACAGAATCCGACTTACTGAAACAAAAAAAACTCAATCAAATTAAAACTCAGGCCTTGGCTACCGCTTCCCACGATTTACGAGCGCCCCTTACCAGCATTTTGGGATACACTGAGTTGATCAAGGACTATGGAGATAAGTTATCTCCTGATAAAAAAGAGAGATATTTTAATTTTATCAAAAGTGCGATCGTTGAAATGAACGATTCTCTCGAAGATTTATTATTAATCAGTAAAGCAGAAGAAGGAAAAATTACCCTCTATCCCAACCAGTTTGATTTAGTGGAATTTCTCCAAGGTTTAATTGATGAGCAAAATAATTTAAACGATAAACACACCATTAATTTTCACTGTCAACATTCATCCTGTGAGGCTTACCTTGATAGGAAAATGTTACATCATATCCTCAATAATTTAATCTCTAACGCCATCAAATATTCTCCAGAAGGGGGAGATATAGATTTAACGTTGTGCTGTGAAGAAAATAATATTTGTCTTACCATACAAGATTATGGTATCGGTATTCCTGATAGTTATCAACATAAACTATTTCAATTATTTGAAAGGGCTGATAACGTTGGAGGCATAAAAGGTAATGGGTTAGGTTTATCCATTGTTAAAAGTGCCGTGGAAATTCATGGGGGAGAAATTAGCGTCGAAAGTGAAGAAAATAAAGGAACAAAATTTATTATTAATATTCCTCAACATGAAGAACCATTATGACAAAATTAGTTTTAATTGGGGGTGGTCATAGCCATGCGATCGCCCTTAAAATGTATTATGACAATCCCATAAAAAATATTGAAATTATCTTAATTAATGAAGTAAAAAATACTCCCTATTCAGGAATGCTCCCCGCCTATATTGCAGGATATTATAACTTTGAACAAACCCATATTAACCTAGAAAAACTAAGTAAAAAAACTAAAATAAAATTAATTATTGATCAAGTGATTAATATAAATCCTAAACAACAAAAAGTAATTTGTAAATCAGGGAAAATTATTCCATATGACTACCTCTCCATCGACATCGGAAGCCCCCCCAAACAATCTCGGATAAAAGGAGCAACAGAATATAGCATCCCTGCAAAACCCGTCTCAACTTTACTAAAAGAATGGGATAAAATTATTAGTAAATGTCATCAAACAAATCAAGAAAATATTAATTTAAATATTATTGGAGCAGGGGCAGGAGGAGTAGAACTAGCCCTAAATATGTTCCAAAAACTAACTAATCTTAATACTATTAAAAAAGTTAACATTACTGTTATTAGTAGGAATGAAACAATTCTCCGTAATTATAATCAATTAGCCATAAATATTGTTAGTAAAATTTTAAAAAATAAAGGTATTAAAGTAATTTTTAACACAGAAATTATTGAAATATTACCCAATGCAATTATTACCCAAAAAAAAGAAAAAATATCCAGCGACTATACATTTTTAGTCACCAACCCTTCTCCTGCACCTTGGCTTAAAAATACTGAAATCACCCTTGATGAACAAGGATTTATTTTAATTAGTAATACCCTACAAAGTGTATCCCATAAAAATATTTTTGCCACAGGAGACATCGCCACCATCAAAAATTATCCTTGCCCTAAAGCGGGAGTTTTTGCCGTCAGACAAGGAAAACCTTTATATCAAAATTGGAAATTGATAGTACAAGGAAAAAACCTACAACCCTACTACCCCCAGTCTCTTTATTTAAGTTTAATCGGTACAGGAAATCAAAAAGCCGTGGCAATTTGGGGAAATCTTGCCTATCATTCTAGTTGGTTGTGGTGGCTTAAAGATTACATTGATAAAAAATTTATGAAACAATTTTCGATTTAGAATTTTGCTCCAAAAATCAGCAACTTCAATGCAAGTATTAAGGAGATGGGGAGTATGGGAAATAGGGAGTATGGGAGATGAGGAGTATGGGAGATAGGGAGTATGGGAGATGGGGAGTATGGGAGATAGGGAGTAAGGGTAAAATAGTTCAATTATTCATTGTCAATTGTCAATTATTCACGCCTTTACAAAGGTAATTCATTGCAAGGGGAGTAATGATATATTTTTCAAATTAAACTTGATATTATTCTGCGCTAACTTTGCCACGGAATACAAAATAATTGTAGATGTTATAAAACAGCATAATTGGTATTAAAAAGCCGATAAATATTAACATAAATACCAAAGAGCTAGGGGAAGCGGCCGCTTCATAGATGGTAATGGTGGGGGGAATAATGTAGGGAAAGACGACTAATGCTAAACCCACAAAGGTGAGTAAAAATATTAAAATAGTCAGGATAAAAGGAATTTTTTCTTGTTTTTTATTAAGGCTAATAAATAGCCAAATAACTAAACTTAATCCAATTATAGGAATAGCACTAAAGATGTAAATAAATGGTTCTTCAAATAGTCTATTTCTGGCGAAAATAGAAAAAATGGGGGTTACTGTGGTAATGGCGATCGCACCGAGTAACGTAGTAATAGAAGCAATTTTAGCAGTTTTATAATGGGTTTCCTGTAAACTACCAGAAGTTTTCATAATCAGATAACAAGAACCAATTAAAACATAACCTTGAACCAAAGTTAAAGCAATTATAATACTACGCCAATTAAACCAATCCCAAGTTGAGCCAATAAAATGCCCCGTTTCATCCACATGGATACCCTCAATTACCCCCGCAAGGGCAAAACCCTGCCCCACCGTTGCCACTAAACTACCAATACCAAAAGCTACATTCCAAAAAAACTTGTTGTCAGAATTTTCCCTAAACTCAAACGCCACCGTGCGAAAAACCAACCCGATTACCATAATCATAATAGGAATATAAAGAGAGCTTAAAATGGTAGCATAGGCAAGGGGAAAAGCCCCAAATAAACTACCCCCCATCAAAATTAACCAAGTAGCATTGGCATCCCATACATTACTTAAACTCGTCATTAATATACCTCTCCTTTCCTCCGTAGAAGAAGTCAGGGAAAGGATACCAACCCCCAAATCAAAACCATCTAACATCACATACATAAACAAAAATAAAGCCAAAATGGCAAACCATACCAAAGGCAACAAATAATCTAATGATTCCATGATAAAAATTTCTTAAATTTACAAAGACGTACTACCTGACACCTGTACGGACGTACCATGGTACGTCCGTACCACCCAAAACCTAATTAATGGGGCGACTGTTGGGAATATGTTTAGCCGGATTGACATCTAAAGGGGTTTCCTCATCCCTTGCCCCCGGTAAAGGTAAATCAAAATTAGGCCCTTTGCGGATGATGCGACTACCAAAATAAAGGGCAGAAAAGAAAAGTAAAGTATAAATAGCCAAAAAGATACTTAAGGAAGTTAATACATTTCCCGCAGGTAAATTGGAAACCGCATCCGCCGTGCGAATTTGCCCATAAACAACCCAGGGTTGCCTACCCACACAACGCACTATCCACCCTGACTCCACCGCTAAATAACCCGTAGGGGCGCTGAATATCCAAGCCCACAGGAGTAGTTTTTGGTTTGCCAAATTTTCGGGGGTAAATTTGCCCCTCAGCCATTGAATGACGGATACTACCATGATGCCTACAAACACAAAAGCAATGCCACTCATGAGACGGAAGGCATAATATACTAACCCTACCATGGAGGGACGGTCTTCTGGTTTCCATTCTTTTAAGCCCAATACAGGCTCACTTAAACGGGGTTTAAACTCTAGGATATAACTTAGGGCGTTAGGTACTTTGATTTCCCAATTGTTACTCTCCATTTTATTATTGGGGGCAGCCAAGAGACTCCAATCGGCGCTTTCTCCTGCGGGAATGGTATCCCACAACGCCTCCATGGCAGCTAATTTGGTGGGTTGGTAGTGATATACTTGCTCGGCGCTTAAATGCCCCACATAGACTTGTAAGGGAGTAATGGCGATCGCAACGACTAACACAATTTTAAGGGAGCGATTGAAAAAAGCCTGATGACGTTTTTTGAGTAAATACCAAGCACTAATACCGCCAATGACAAACAAAGAAGTTTCGAGGGTAGCCAAAAACATATGGGAAACACTTTTTATCATGAAAGGATTTAACATTCCCTCAAAATAGTTGCTTACCACAAATTTCCCCTCCACAAATTCTCCTCCTGCGGGGGTTTGCATCCAAGAATTAGCCGTTAAAATCCAAAAAGTAGAAAGGTTTGCCCCAAATGCCACCAAAATCGTAGCAATGTAGTGGATAACAGGGTTTACCCTTTCCCAACCAAATAGCATAATACCCAAGAAACCAGCCTCTAACATAAACGCCATGGTAGCTTCAAAACCAAGAATACTACCAAAAAAATCTCCCACCGACTCCGAAAAAGGAGCCCAGTTAGTACCAAATTGAAAAGCCATAGGAGAGCCAGAAGCCACGCCAATACCGAAGTTTAACACATACAACTTAGCCCAAAAACGAGCATGATAATAGTAGTCTGGATTTTTAGTTTTTAGCCATAATCCTTCCACAATTACCAAATAAATTGCCATGCCTGTAGTTAATACTGGCCATAACATATGAAATATTGCCGTGAATGCAAATTGCATCCTTGATAAAATTAGTGTATCTGACAGAAAATCCATGGAAAAAATAGGTCAAAATTAGATTCTTTTTCATTCTAATCATTATTTTCTTTTGACTAACTGTCTTTTTTACTTCAAAGGCAATACATATTTTTTTTAATCCTTTCTTAATTGATTTAATGTAGTAAATATGTTATCCTAAAATTCTCTACAAAATTCGTAAATTAATTACCATACAAAATCCCGGTTATGGTTAGTGTTAATATTAGTTTGATTAAAGCACCAGTGAAAGTAGTATGATCGAAATTTTTTTTAATGCTGATCCAGCCCTACAAATTGGGGTAATAATTACAATTATTGTCGTTATATTTATTAGCAGTGTTTATCTACAGAAATTAGGAAATTTTATTAGTAGTAAGTTTCTTCGTTCCGATGGTAATAGTTTTTATCGGGAAGTAATTCAGCCCGATTTGGGTTTAGTGACTCTACTATGGTTTTTAGGATTATTAGACATATATATCTTAGTTAATGAGAAATCTAAGCTAATTCAAGTTGGAGAAATTTTACTTAGTTTAGGGATTTCTTTTTTAACAATTTTTTTGGTAACTAGATGGTTTAGATTATTATTTGACAAATATCTTCTTAATGCCGCCCTTAAAAGTGATAAAAAAATTAATAGTGAATTTTTAATTGTTGGTAAATTTTTAGCTAATGCTATTATTGTTTTACTAATTATTTTTATTTTTTCCCAAGTTCATAAAATTAATTTATTTGGTCTTTTAGCAAGTTTAGGTATAGGAGGATTGGCGATCGCCTTTGCTGCCCAAAAAACCCTAGAACAAGTATTAGGAGGCATAGTAATCTATTTAGATAGACCATTTAGCATAGACGATTATATCGGATTACCTGACGGGGTTTTTGGTAGGGTCGAATCCATTGGACTAAGATCTACTAAAATAAGATTATCAGGGAAAGGAACATTAATGATTATTCCCAATAGTTCTTTAACCCAAGTCAATATAGAAAATTATACGGGAGCAAAAAAGATTATTTCTCTAGTTTATTTTACTTTCAATACTTCTTTAGATGAAGATGAAATGGCATTAATTAGACAAATAATTATTGATAGCACCAAAGACATTTTTGGCATAGATCCTAAAAATACGGGGGTTAAATTTGAAGATATAAATCAAGGAAAAAATAAATATTATACCCAAGCTCAAGTCAGTTTTTTCCTCTTAGGTTCGGAAAGGGTTTCGATGGATTTACGACGTCAATTATTAGACATTGCGAAGGAAAATATTACCCTTCAGCTCAAGAATTATGGTATCAATTTTACCATTGAGGATGAAACCATTAATGTAGATTCTCCCATTACTATTTAATTTTTTGGCGTTGCTTATTTTAAGTATGATTTCTTGTTGAGAAAGGAAACAGGGCATCTCGACTTCCCTCATCAACCATGGGGAATAGGAAACGGTTCTAATATTTAGAAGTCTTAGTTTCTTATGTAATTTAACTATGTTTTATACCATAATTAAGCAATGCCATTTTTTGAATGGTTACAAAATAATTATTAAATAGTTAATAGTAATTATTTTATAATCTAGTTTATTTAAACTTATTTATCAAACAATATTAATGTAGAAAAATATGGAAAATATTATTGACATTCTCGAATTTTTAGAAGCCCAAGAAGGCTATCAAGTTTTTCTTAACTTTGTGTATGAATTTGGTTTTTTTATACTACTTTTATTAGCATCCTTTTTTGTGGGAAGATATACCCCATTTTATGTCAAAGTAATAATTTCTAAATTTGCTCAAAAACCATTAACAGAATTTTATCAAGGAATAATTGATCCATTACAAAATATTTTTCGTTTAGCAGGAACACTAATTTTATGGTCACTATCCCTTAACTTTATTCGTAGTTATGAAGGATTATATAACCTATTAGAATTTATCATTGATCTTAGTTTAATTTTAATTATTGCTTGGTTAGCATCCCGTTTATTTCGACAAGTGATAATTATTTACGGTATTAACTTAATTCAAAAATTAGGAAAAGAAGTAGATGAATTGTTATTAGTCGTAGAAACCATCGTTAACGTCTTAATTGGTTTTATTGCCGCCCTTGCCTTTGCCCGAAGATTAGATATAAATTTGGTGGGTTTATTAGCCAGTGTAGGTTTAGGGGGAATTGCGATCGCCTTTGCCGCCCAAAAAACCCTAGAACAACTACTCGGAACTTGTGTAATATATTTAGACCGTCCTTTCATTGTCGGGGAATATATCAGGCTCAATAGTGGACTATACGGTAGAGTCGAATCCATCGGCTTAAGATCCACTAAAATAAGATTACCAGGAAAAGGAACTTTGATGATATTGCCTAACTCCATGATGGCAAATATTGAAATAGAAAACGTCACCCGAGGAAAAAAAGTCATGGTCTTACTTTACCTAGACTTTGTTAACATCCTTGCAGACAGTGAACAAGCCCTCGTCGAAGACGTGGTTAAAAAATGTACCAATGCCCTATTCGGAATAGATCCCGATAGTACCAAAGTAGCATTATTTGTCCCCGAACATCAACGGCAAACCAGAGCCAGAGTAACATTTTTCATTCTCGGTTCTAACGAAAGCTCTATCAAACTCAGAAAAAGACTCCTAGAACTAGCCAACGATAACATATCCCAACAACTTACTACCCATGGCATTAACTTTACCATGCAAGAACCCACCATCTATGTCGATTCCCCCGTCACCCTCTAGGTTTTAAAGCAAGGCTATAATTATTAATATAACTTAATAAAACTAAATATAAGATATGGAAGTTTTAAATAAATCAATCCACGATACACCTTCACAGCCAGGGGAATATTGGCAATGGCGAGGGGAAAAAGTGTACTATGTAAAAGGAGGAATAGACAATCCCCATAAACCACCCTTACTCTTAGTCCATGGGTTTGGAGCATCAACAGATCATTGGCGCAAAAATATTCATATATTAAAAGAAAATTACCAAGTATGGGCGATCGACTTACTCGGTTTTGGACGCTCAGGAAAACCACCTTGGGAATACAACGGCACTCTTTGGCGACAACAATTAAACGACTTCATCCAAGAAAACATTGGGCAAAAAACCATCCTCGCAGGAAACTCCTTAGGTGGCTATGCCTCCCTTTGTACAGCTTCCGAATTTCCCGATAGTGTGGCAGGATTAATCCTCATTAACAGCGCAGGCCCCTTTTCCGATGCCCAGAAAAAAACCCCTAATGTTACTCAAAAAATAATAGGTTTAGTCTTACGACAATCATGGGTATCATACATTCTCTTTCAACGCCTCAGAAATAAAAAAAATATTCGCAAAACCCTAGAAAAAGTTTACTTAGACAACAGCGCCATCAACGAACAACTTATCGAAGACATTTACCGCCCCTCCTGCGACAAAGGAGCATTGCAAGTGTTTGCATCGGTATTCAAAAATCCCCAAGGAGATAGCATAGATCATCTCCTAGAGCAACTAGAATGCCCTTTAATGACCATTTGGGGAGAAGCAGACCCCTGGATGAGAACCAAAGAAAGGGGAGCTAAATTTAAGCAATTCTGCCCCAATTTAACCGAATATTATCTTAATGCAGGACATTGCCCCCACGATGAAGCCCCCGAACAAGTGAGTCAAATTATCAGTGATTGGATGGAAAAATGTCTGTAAAATGTAACAAATAAACAAAAACTAATTACAAGATACCCCTAGGGGCTTTACAATAGTAAGGATAGAGATCATTGCCGATGAAATAAAAAAACTTATATGGTAGCTTCTAACTTTTCCCCTGTAAAACTGTCCCCTGATGCAGCTTCAGTTAAAAAAACTGGAGCTTTCGCACTTATGGATAGCCTTCACCGTCATGGTGTGGAACATATTTTCGGTTATCCGGGGGGAGCAATTTTACCTATCTATGATGAACTATATCGCTTTGAAGCCAGAGGAGAATTAAAACATATCTTAGTGCGCCACGAACAAGGAGCATCCCATGCCGCCGATGGTTACGCCAGGGCAACAGGTAAGGTAGGGGTATGTTTTGGCACTTCAGGCCCTGGGGCGACCAACCTTGTAACGGGCATCGCTACGGCCCACATGGACTCTATTCCCATGGTAATTATTACAGGTCAAGTTCCCCGTGCGGCTATTGGTTCTGATGCTTTCCAAGAAACTGATATTTTTGGCATTACTTTACCCATTGTTAAACATTCCTATGTGGCTCGTCACGCCCGTGATATTGCTTGGATTATTGCCGAGGCGTTCCACATTGCTAGTACGGGACGACCAGGCCCTGTGTTGGTGGATATTCCTAAGGATGTGGGTTTAGAGGAGTGTGATTATGTGCCTGTCAATCCGGGAGATGTGAAGTTAGCTAGTTACCGGCCTACGGTGAAGGGAAATCCCCGCCAAATTAATGCGGCCATCGAGTTGATGAGTACGGCGAAAAAGCCTTTGTTGTATGTGGGTGGTGGAGCTATTTTAGCTAATGCCCACGAGGAAGTTAAGACGCTGGCCCATCGTTTCCAAATTCCTGTCACCACTACCTTGATGGGATTGGGCGCTTTTGATGAACATGATCCTCTCTCGGTGAGTATGTTAGGGATGCACGGCACTGCCTATGCTAATTTTGCGGTGACTGGTTGTGATTTGTTGATTGCGGTAGGTGCTAGATTTGATGATCGGGTGACGGGTAAGTTAGATGAGTTTGCTTCCCGTGCTAAGGTTATTCACATTGACATCGATCCTGCGGAAGTGGGTAAAAATCGCCGTCCTGATGTGCCGATTGTGGGGGATGTGCGTCAAGTTTTAACTCAAATTTTGGATCGTTTGGATGAGTTAAATTTACCTGAGGAAACCATCACTCAAGATTGGTTGGCAGAAATTGAACGATGGAAACGGGATTATCCTTTGGAAGTTCCTCAACCTGAAGGGGCTTTGTCTCCCCAAGAGGTGATTGTGGAGGTGGGCCGTCAAGCTCCTAATGCTTACTATACTACCGATGTAGGACAACATCAAATGTGGGCGGCTCAATTTTTACAGACTGGGCCTCGTCGTTGGATTTCTAGTGCGGGATTAGGCACGATGGGTTATGGGCTTCCTGCGGCCATGGGTGCTAAGGTGGCTTTGCCTGATGAGGAGGTTATCTGTATTAGTGGGGATGCTAGTTTCCAAATGAATCTCCAAGAGTTGGCGACGTTGGCTCAGTATAATATTAAGGCGAAAATTGTCATCATTAATAATGGTTGGCAGGGCATGGTTCGTCAGTGGCAGGAGACTTTTTATGGGGAGCGTTATTCTTCTTCTAATATGTCCACAGGTATGCCTAATTTTGAACTGTTGGCTCAGGCTTTTGGGGTTAAGGGTATGGTTGTTCGTAGTCGAGATGAGTTACAAGGGGCGATCGCCCATATGCTCAACCATGATGGCCCTGTTTTAATGGATGTTCAGGTAAAATCCAATGAAAATTGTTATCCCATGGTAGCCCCGGGTAAATGTAATGCTGAAATGTTAGGTTTGCCAAAAGAGCCTCCTAATTTCGGTTAATTTTGTTTAATTCTCCCTCTCCATGGAGGGAGTTTTTTTTGTTTTTGGACTAAATTCGCTGGGTAAACAATGGACAATTAACAAATGAATTATACCCAATCCGATCTAAAAAATATATCATCACTCCCTTTGCAATGAATTATATCTAGTTCGGATAATTCGTTATCAATAGATTGTATCTTCGTATCCTCACCGTGTAATGAATTACACGGCTAATAGTAGTTCGTTCAATAAATTGAACTATTCTACCCATACTCCTCATCTGCCATACTCTCCATCACCTGAAACCTCACTCTAATGTGTAAGTAATCAAGCGAACTTGATATAATGCCTACAACCTACACTTAATTAAGCTCTATCTTATTTTTCTACAATTCTAAATCCTGCGTGTTGATAAAAATAAGGGCGAAACCAGTTACGATAATAACGGGTGGCTTCTGCACCATTGGTAATCCACGCACCGCCCACTAACAGATAATGACGATTATCGAAAAAGGGTTGGGAATAGTCTTCATAGAGAAAATGGGATTTAAAACCAGATAAAGGAGTAAATTTATCTCCTAACCATTCCCACACATTACCCCTAATATCATATACTCCTCTTTGACTGTGAGCGATTTTAATGCTTCCCACGGGGGTAGGAGATTGATAATTCAGATTGAGGTTATAGTTATCTATATCATCGTTACCCATAGAAGCCAAATGCCATTGCGCTTCACTCATCAAAGCATATTTTTTACTTCTTTTTTGGCTTAAATAACGACAAAATGCGATCGCCTCATAGTGGTTAACCTCCACGGGATAATCTAAAGGTAAATCGATGTAATCAAACATAGCTCGATATTGATAACCATCATCTGTTTTCAGCCAAAACTTAGGATGATGGCGATTTTCCTCAACCAACCATGCCCAACTTTTCTCATTCCAAAAACCCTTATTTTCATAACCCCCCTCATTGACAAAATCCAAAAACTCATAGTTAGTAATCATATATTTACTAACCAAAAAACTATTAACTTCCTCCCCCCTACTACCAAAATCCACATCCCAACCGTAGAGAAAATCATCATCCTTTTTACCCAAAACCACCTTACCACCACCCACCAAAACCATTTCATTTGCTGGAGGTTTACCCAAAGAAGGCGCATAACTCCAACTATCAGGCTTGGCTAATAAATGAGGAGGTAACTGGCGAATCAACATCGAAGAAGTTTCAATATGAATCCTCTGATGTTCCATACCCATTACAATAGCCCACCATGGACTATCCATAGTTATGGGTAAAGATAAAGGAGTATTATTAATTACTTTGATAACAGTTTGATAAACTTGGTTACGATATGCCCACACATCCTCGAGGGATTGTTGACGAATATGGGCAAGGGTTTTTTGTAACTCATCGGGAAATTCTGGATCAACCCCCATTTCAAAAAGCCTTTCATAATCAGGGTTTATCCTTTGGGTTAGTAACCCCACCATGACCAACTTATTAATATAAAATACCGCAGAATGTCCCAGATAAAAAATTAAAGGATTACGCAACGGATCAGGATTAAGATAATAAGTATCACGGCTCAAAATACTTTTAAATAAAATATCTTCCTTTTGCCATCCCCACTCCAGATAATTGATAATGTCTTCCTTGGTGCAAGAGTTGAGGGGTAATAAAGGATTATTGATCATGGCTTTAAATTATACTTTTCTTTTATGTTATCCGTTCAAAGATGCCAGTACAATGAGAAAAAACAGATCAATTAAATATTGTGCAGTTACAACAGGTAATTATTGCCTACAAGGCAGGGGATAGGGAGAGTAAAAAATGGGCGGAAAGATGCTCCCAAGAATTAGAGGCTAGGGGTTGTAAAGTTTTACTAGGGCCTAGCGGTGTGAAGGATAATCCTTATCCTGTTTTTTTGGCTTCTGCCACGGATAAAATTGATTTGGGTATTATTTTGGGGGGAGACGGCACTATTTTGGCGGCGGCAAGACACCTCGCCCCTGAAGGGATTCCCATGTTGGCGGTGAATGTGGGTGGGCATTTAGGTTTTTTGACTGAACCTTTTTCTTTGTTTAAGGATACCGAGCATCTTTGGGATAGGTTATCAGCTGATTTGTATGCGGTGGAAAGAAGGATGATGCTTAAGGCTCAGGTTTTTGAGTTGAATCGAGGGCAACCAGAGGCGGTGAGTGATGATTTTTATTGTCTCAATGAGATGTGTATTAAACCTGCTTGTCTGGATAGGATGCCTACGGCTTTGTTGGAAATGGAGATTGATGGGGAGGTAGTAGATCAGTACCATGGAGATGGTTTAATTATTTCTACCCCCACGGGTTCTACTTGTTATACGGTGTCGGCTATGGGGCCTATTATTCATCCTGCCATGAGTGCGATCGCCGTTACCCCTATATGTCCTCTCAGTCTTTCTAGTCGCCCTTTGGTGTTACCTGCCGGTTCGGTGGTGAATGTCTGGACGTTAGGGGATTATGAGTTAAATAATAAGTTATGGATGGATGGGGCGCTTAGTACCGCCATTTGGCCTGGGCAATGGGTATCGGTACGTATGGCGGAATGTTTTGCTAATTTTATCATTCTACGGGAATCCCATTCTTTTTATAAAACCATCCGAGAAAAGTTGCAATGGACGGGCGCTAGAATTTCTTCTGATAACAATCATCGTAATTAACTTGGGTTCGAGATAAAATTTTCTGGTTAAGGGGGCAATGGGCAATAGTCGTGATATTGTTTATAATCACCGGTTTTGATCATGAAAATATATTTCACACTGTAATTAAGCAACATCACACCTCTAACCTACAGCCCAAAACTGATATTACTCATAACCCATTATCCTAAATTGAGATGAACTCTATTCGTCTTGACACAAAAAAAATAAGGAGCGTCTCTCAAGCTCCTCATCCTTTAATGTAGTGTTTAAATATTATGTGCGATTGCAACTAACTAGAAAGCTATGGTGAAAAAGAAAATTTGTTCTTATAGGTTAGTTAACCAACCGATTAAACCTTGACCAGTCAATAACTCAAAGCCAATTAAGGAAATAAAACCAATCATTGCTAAACGACCGTTTAATTTTTCAGCATATTTATTGAAACCGAATTGTTGACTAGAATCAACGTACATTTTAGGCTCAACGGCATAGTTGTTTAAACGACCTTGATCTTCTGTTACGTATGTATTAGTGCGACTATCCATAAAAGTTATAATTTGTTATATATTGCGTATATAAATAACTATAACATAATATAAACTTTTGTAACAAGTAATTGACATTCGGTTTTTCTTCGGTTAGCCGTAATTGACTGCTTATACTAAATCCGTGGATCAAAGTTCAATTTATTTAACGACCAACTTTTAGGCTTGTAATGTCAAGTCCGCTTGATTACTTACAAATTAGAGTGAGGTTTCATGTGATGGGGAGTATGGGAGATGAGGAGTAAGGGTGATGGGGGGTAAAGGTAGAATAGTTCAATTTATTGAACGAACTACCATTAGCCGTGTAATGAATTACACGGTGGGGATACAAAGATACAATCTATTGATAACAAATTATCCGAATTTGATATAATTCATTGCAGAGCGAGGGATGAGATATTTTCTAACCATCTTGTCATCAATGGTAAGGTTATCAATTTATGGTTCAATTCATTGAGCTAAAGTATATTTTGATTTAGGGATTTAGTGTGAAATGATTTTGATTATATTTTTCAGTGAAGAATGTTTATTATAACTTTATAATCAGTAAATATACGGTACAATTTAATAAAATCGTAGTTAACTTAAACAAAAAATTTTTTACTAATTCGTCGATTAAAAGAATAAAACCATTTCCATTACTAACTATAATGACTATATAAAATGAGTATCACTTGTCCAAAAATCTTAATTGTTGATGATGATATTAGTATTGGTAATTTAGTCAGTCGTTTTTTACAAAAAAAAGACTATATCGTTGAGTATGCCAATAATGGTAAAACAGCAATAAACATTTTTGGCGAATTTAAACCTGACTTAGTCATTTTAGATATTAATTTACCCGATACCTTAGGTTACAACTTATGCACCGAAATGCAAAACACTAGCGATGTTTTTGTGTTGATGCTCACCAGTCGTACAGATTTGGAAGATAAAAAAAAAGGTTTCATTACGGGGGCAGATGATTATATAACCAAGCCTTTTGATTTAGAAGAATTAGAATTTAGAGTACAAGCAATTCTTAAAAGACAGAGAATTGTTAAATCTTCTCCAGAAAGTTTAATTACCATTGATAATTTAATTATTAATCCTGAAACCAGAGAAGTCAAAATTAATGAGCAAGTAATCACTCTAACAACTTTAGAATTTGATTTACTTTACTTCCTTGCTAATAATCCGGGGAAAGTATGGCGTAGAGAAGATTTAGTCAGCCATGTATGGGATAACAATCCCATTGGAGATAATCGGGTTGTTGATGTGCATATTGGACAAATTCGTAAAAAAATAGAGAAAGACTGTAATAATCCCCATTTTATCCTTACGGTTAGGGGAGTTGGCTACAAATTTGAAGTTTAAATCCGACTATAGATTATTGGGTAAAGACATTTGTAGGTGTTTTATTAAAGTCTCATCAGGTAAGGCGGTTTTGAGATGACTCCAAGGCAAAACCTGTTCTAACTCCCAATTTTCATGGACATAATAATCTAAACTGGGCAGTTGTCCTTTTAATTCTTTAAATGCTCGTTTATAACTACCTAGAGTATCTCCATAAATACGAGTTAATAATAACAACTTACTTAAGCGGCGATCGCCCCTAGACATTAACCCTTGAATTACAGACCAATTATAACTCTCTGGGCGAAAATCTACCCCTGCCTTTGCCAGATTTTTTTGTAAATACTGTAAACGCTTTTTCGACTGCTTATTCACCCCAAACCATTGGAAAGGAGTATGGGCTTTTGGCACAAATGTACTGCAACCGAGGGTAGTTTTTAACCGTGGAGAAGCCTTTTTAACCGCCCTCATCATCTCAATGGTAGCATCCAAATCACTATTATCCTCTTGGGGTAAACCCACCATACCATAAAACTTAATCGCCCTTAAACCACCCTTTTGCGCATTAATAGAGGCTTGGATAATTTCGTCATTTTCCAACTTTTTATTAATCATTTGCCGAATTTTTGCCGAACCACTTTCAATGGCGATGGTAATGGACTTAGTATCCCTTTTCGTAAGGGTTTGAGCCAATTTTTCCGTCACCGTATTGGTGCGCACGGAGGCAATACTGAGGCGTACATCATCATATTTTGGTTGCATGATATAGTTTAACAACTCCTCAAATTCGGGATGTTGTGTCACCGATGCCCCCAATAATCCCAAGCGGTTAGTATATTTTAAACCCCTTTCAATGGCAGGAATTAACGAACCTTCTAAACTAGCGGTACGAAATGGTAAAGTAAGATAACTTGCCAGACAAAAACGACACATTTCGGGGCAACTGCGCACCACTTCCACCATGAAAATATTTTCCCATGCCGCCTTTTCTGTTACCACCGTAGAAGCAGATAAGACATTGCCTCGATAGGTTTGTTTTTCCACCACCGCAGGAATACGCTCATCAATGGGGGTAATAGATTTGATTTTTCCTGTTATATTCTCGTATTCTACATGGTATAAATTGGGGCAATAAATACCGGGGGTTTGGGCTAAATGGATTAATTTTTCTTGTCTATTACTATTCCTAATTTCTTGGAAACTATCTATAAAATTATCAATTAAATTTTCTCCATCTCCTAATAAAATAACGTCAAAAAATTCTGCAAAAGGTTCGGGATTAGCTGTTAAAACAGGGCCTCCACCAAATACTAAAGGATGATTTTCGGTTCTATCTTTGGCATAAATAGGTATGTTTAATTTTTCTAATAAATCGAGGATATTAACATAGTCTAATTCCCATGAAAAGGAAAAGCCTAATATTTCAGGATGACGGGGTAATTTTTCCTCAATGTCGGTAAATAGACGAGTTACTTCTACATCTTCACGGGTGCTAAAGTTTGCCCAAATTAATTGATAACCAAGGCTAGTAATACCTACGGTATATTCATTGGGAAAGGCGTAGATAAGGGAGATGGGGTTATGGTTTTTAGATGTCGGGGTAAAAAGTAGTTTTTCTGAGGAAAATAAATCCATGTTTTTTAATTGATAATTGATAGTTGATAATTGATAATCATGATTAAATAAAGTTATTTTTTTGAGAGGGCAATTTATAGAAATATAATTTATTTCAGGCAAGGGGTAAAAGTTTTAGGCAAGGGGCTTAAGCCCCTTGTTAAATAAACGGATTTATCATGCTAAGACTTCAGAATTATTAGGAGTTTCATCGGTGGATAAAGAGGGGCGTAATATCATATATATCAAAGTACCAAATAAGGGAATAAAGGCGATCGCCCTGAGGACAGGATTATTAATATTACGTCTTACCAAATCATCTTTAATAAGTACAGGAAAAAGTAAACATAATAGACAAAAATCAAGGCTCATTACATGGATAAATTTACTATGTTGCCATTGATAAACAAAATCACTAAAGTTACCATCTTTTATTCCTGATACCACCAATATAGTAGTACCAATTATAAGGGCGATCGCAGTTAATTTACTTTCAACAATTTTGATAAATATTGTCTTTTCCCCCACAAAAGTAGTATTAGATTCCCGCAAAGCAAAATAAGGCAAGAGAGAAAAAGCACCGAGGAAAAAACTACCTACCATAAAAGGAGTCACCATCAATTTTTGCCCCCTACCATCCACCAAAAGTAAACAAGCATAAATCATCGGCAAAATTCCCATCAGATTAAACAAGCTGATAATATAAGGGTTGATACCATCCCAATTACCTTTAGAAAGATTAATGATTAAATCCATAGTCTCAGGATTATCAGGAGGGGCAAATAAAAATCCGTAACCAATAAATAAAATCCAAATACTAAAAAAAACAATTTTATTAATCATAATAAAAAAACAAGATTAAAGTCACTTTAATTGACAAAATGTTAGAAATTATTTCATAAAAATATATAATTGAACTAAAAAAATGATTTAATATTTATCATATTTATTAAAATTTTTACCCCCTTCAAACTACTTTCAAAGAAAAAATTATCATTAATATTCCTCAAAATTAAAGAATTTAGACCGGAGAAACAATTTTTGTTTACAACTGATTACCTGAACATGATATAAAGCTAAAATTAAATCTCAATCCAGCAAGACAAAATATGAAATTTAATCGCAGTACCATATTACTAAGTATATTTGCTGTTAGCCTTGCCTCCGTTATTTATCTTGTAGAAATTCGTCCTCAATCTAATGTAACAAACAATGACAACGAAAATTTAATACCACAGGAAAACAAACTTTTCTCCTTTGACACAGAGCAAATAAAAACCATCACCATTGACCCCCCAGACAGGCAAGAAAATAGTCAAACCCTGATTTTTGAAAAAACCCAAGCAGAAGTTCAACCATGGCAAATGAGCGCCCCAGAACAAGTCAAAGCCAACGATGCCTCCATCTCCTTTTTATTAAACCTTTTTCCCCAAGCCACCAAAAAACCAGAAATTCCCATGGATGAGGCTAACCTATCCGAATATGGCTTAGAAACCCCCAAAGCGATAATAAGCATAACCTTAGATAATGATGAAACCTACCAAATTAACATTGGAGGTAGTAACTTCGACAACAGCCAAATCTATGGTTTAGTCAAATTTCCTCCATCTGCCCCCCAATCCGAAGGAATATTTCTCATGTCCAAAAGTTTTCAATATGTCGTAGAAAGGCCGTACGAAGACTGGAAAGAGTTAAACAATTGACAATGAACCATGTACAATTAAACTTATATTTATCGTGTTTGGCTTACCATAAATTGTCATAAACCATAATAGACAATTTTTCTTCTCCCCACTTGCGTCATCTCGGTACATATAACCTGACTATTACATCTCAACTAATTATGTTTAACCTCAGAGACGCACTTTTTGCCTTCGTTATCCTATCGATTCTAATTTTAATTGCTAGGTGGATAAAACAAAAAGCCCGTTGGATTCAAACCCTATACCTTCCAGAATCTGTAGTAGCAGGATTTTTAGCCCTCATATTGGGGCAAGAAGCATTGGGCGCCCTCATCACCAACCTAGGGGGAGAAAATGCCCTTTTTGCAGGGGGTTTATTTAGTGAGCCCATTCGTACCGTTTGGCAACAATCCCCCGGGGTATTTATCAACGTTGTCTTTGCCGCCCTTTTTCTGGGGGAATCCATACCTAATCCCAAGCAAATTTGGAAAAAAGCAGCCCCTCAAGTAATCTTTGGGCAAACCTTGGCATGGGGGCAATATGTGATCGGAATTTTACTTACTCTTTTAATCCTTGTGCCAGTATTTAATATGAATCCCTTGGTAGGTAGTCTCATCGAAATTGCCTTTGAGGGGGGGCATGGCACGGCCGCAGGAATGGAACAAACTTTTATTGATTTAAACTTTCCTGAAGGGGGAGATTTAGCCCTCGGATTAGCCACCGTTGGTATCGTTTCAGGGATTATCACAGGAACATTATTAGCTAGTTGGGGTAGGAAAAAAGGACATATAAAAACCTTTAATAAAGAAGGTCAAAAGTTTTCCACCTACGAAGGTTTATCGGCTTCAGAAATTAAAGAAAAAGAAGAAAGAATCAGATTAAAAAGAATTAAACTCTATCGTAATCTATTAATTGATCCTCTTTCTTTAAATTTCGGTTTTGTAGGTTTAGCCATTGGTATTGGTTGGTTAATTTTAGAAGGATTAAAACTCATTGAATCAGCAACATGGGGGGCAACGGGGTTAACGTTGATGAATTATATTCCCCTTTTTCCCATGGCTTTAATTGGAGGAATAATTGTTCAAATTACCCTAGAAAGAATTGGCTTAAAAGAATTAATTAATCGTCGTTTAATGAATAATTTAGCTGGTTTAGCCCTTGATATTGTGGTGGTGACGGCCTTGGCTTCTATTTCTTTACAAGTATTAGGAACAAATATTGTTCCCTTTTTATTACTAAGTATTGTTGGTATTATTTGGAATCTTTTTGCTTTTATATTTATTGCACCAAAAATCATTCCTAACTATTGGTTTGAGCGTGGTATCTGTGATTTTGGTCAATCTATGGGGGTTACTGCCACAGGAATTTTACTTTTAAGAATGGTTGATCCTGAGAATAAATCGGGTGCTTTTGAAAGTTTTGCTTATAAACAATTGTTTTTTGAACCTATTGTGGGAGGTGGTTTGTTTACGGCTGCCGCACCTATTTTAATTAATGAGTTTGGCTCTTTATCTATTCTTTTATTAACTACTGTAATACTTGTTATCTGGTTGGTGTTAGGTTTTTTCCTTTTTGGTAAAGATTCTAAACAAGCACGAATTGCAGAAAAGATTAATCGATAAAATAAAATCTAGTTAAAATTAATTTTGTCTATAAATATCCTTGTGGTCAAATTATATGGGTTATTCTAAACTGGTTTTTATTGCTTCTTGTTTCTGTGGGTATTTAGGCTTAAATAATTTCAGTTTAAGTCCAAGGGTTTTGGCTTTGGAGGTAATAGAAAATAGTCACAATTCCGAGGAATTAAATCAAGAAAATTTTTTGTTATCTCAGTCTGAAAATGATCAAGTTGTGGCGACGAGTATCAGGATTGAGGGTAATTCTATTTTTGGAGGAGAAATTGCCCAAATTATTGATTCCTATGATGATCAAGAATTTACTAACGAAGATTTGGAAAAAATTAGTGCTGATATTACTCAGTTATATCTCAATGATGCTTATCTGACTACAAGGGCTTTTGTGGCGAATATAGATGATGATGGGGTGGCAATTATTCGGGTAATAGAAGGGGAAATTCAGGAAGTAGAAATTGAAGGGGTGGAAAGATTGAGGGGTTATGTGCTAGATAGAATTGCCCTTGGTACTAAAACGCCTTTTAATTCTGATAAATTAGAAGACCAGTTGAAGTTATTAAAATCTGATCCTTTAATCGATAATATTGAGGGTAGTTTGAGAAGTGGAGATGGCATTGGGCAAAGCATTCTCAGTGTGAGGGTAACGGAGGCAAATCCTTTTTCTGGCTCGGTGGCTATTAATAATTATTCTCCCCCAAGGGTGGGAGATGTGCAGGGGGATATTGATTTACGCCATGGCAATGTGTTTGGTTTTGGGGATGCTTTTTCGGTGTCGTTTCGTCCTCGTTTTGAGGAGTTTTTGAGTACCTATGATCTTACTTTTGCCTATTCAGCGCCCCTTAATCCCATGAATGGCACTCTGGATACAACGGTAAGTTTACAACGAAATCGCATTGTTAGTGGCCCGTTTGAGGTGTTGGATATTAGTGGTAGTAGTGAGTTTTATGAGGTGAGTTATCGTCAACCTTTGATGCGCACTCCGTTGGCAGAATTTGCCCTTTCTTTGGGGATGAGTTATCGCACGGGGCAAACTTTTACTTTTCAAGGGCCTACTCCTTTCGGTATTGGGCCAGATGAAAATGGTATTTCTCGGACGAATGTATTGACTTTTGGGCAAGACTATGTTAAAAGAGAGCAGTTTGGGGCGTGGGCGGTGCGATCGCAATTTAGGCTTGGTATGGGCTTATTTGATGTTACCACCAGTGAAGCGCCGAATAATCCTGACGGTTACTTTTTTGCTTGGAGTGGGCAGGTGCAAAGGGTGCAACTATTGGGGCGAGATCATTTTTTGATTATTCAAGGGGATGTACAGTTAACGGGGGATGCCCTTTTACCCTCGGAACAGTTTAGCATTGGTGGGGGTCAATCTTTACGGGGTTATCGGCAAAATGCGAGATCAGGAGATAATGGTTTTCGTTTTTCCATTGAAGATAGAATCACTATTTCACGCAATGAGGCGCAGGAGTCGGTATTACAATTAGTGCCTTTTTTTGATATGGGGGCAGTGTGGAATGTGTCGAGTAATCCTAATTTTTTACCTTCGCAAAATTTCCTTGCATCTCTTGGTATGGGGTTGATTTGGCAACCAAAACAAAATATTTATTTTCGTCTTGATTATGCACCCCCGTTGGTAAATTTGGGCGATCGTACTGATAATATTCAAGATGATGGTCTTCATTTTAACATGAGGTATAATTTTTAATTTGACAACAATTTATTTAATAAAAGAAAATAACCAAGCCCCAAGAATAGATAATAAAATCACCATTTCTAAAAACTTAAAATGGGGAGCTAATTTTGCCCATTCTTTGATAATTATTTCTTTATATTGAGGGGAATTATTAATAATATTTTTCTTCCATAATCGCCAACTATCCTTATCCCTTACCCGTAAATTAACCATGGATAAAAGGAGAGGATAACCGCCTATTTTTACACTCATTAATAAATGTAGAGCGAGGGTTAAAGTTATTATTAATAACGAAATCAAATGTAAGTAATACCAAATATGATTTAATTCCCCTTGAGGTAACCACTTTTCATCCATCATTTTGCCACTAAAAACCGCAAATACTAAACTAAAAATACTAAGGGTATTGACAATTCTATGGAGAGAATACCACCAGATGGGTTTATTAAATAATTTTAGTTGGTTAGGGGTATTTGTTTGAATTAATTTTGTTTGCCCACGATGAATAACATAAATGGTAAAAACAGGAAATAATAATAAACTCCATAAACCAAAAGTTCCATGGATACCCTCAATGGCATTCCAATCAGGAAGAAAATTAACTTTTCCCCATCGGCCATCGTAGGTATTGTATGTCCAAAAAGCTGTCACCATCGCTAAGATAGTAAATATGGCTTGAAAGTTATGGAATATTCTTAATAATAAGGGTTGATAAAGAATTGATTGTTTTTTGTTCATAAGTGGTAATCAATAATATTTATAATTCTGTCATGATAAATTAGTAAAAGTGCGAAGAATATTTAATCCAACATTGGTCAAAATCTGGAATGAAAGAATTTAACCGAGAATTTTCCCTATTATTAAGAGCCTGTTACCCCCTTATTTACATTTCTAGCAGCGAAGAAGAAAGGGTAGAAAAGGCGATCGCATCTATCACCGAAACCATGGGCAATCGTCATACTTATATCTGGGATTTTGTGGACGGTTATCAAGATAATCCTAATAATACCAATTTTGGCAGACGTAACCCCCTTCAAGCGTTGGAGTTTCTGGAAAAATTGCCCCCTAATACGGGGGGAGTATTTATCTTGCGAGACTTTCAAAGATTTTTAGAAGATATTTCCATCTCCCGTAAACTGCGTAACCTTGCTCGAAAACTGAAAGCCCAACCAAAAAATATTGTTATCATTGCCTCAGAAGTCAACCTCCCAGCCGAGTTAAGGGAAGTTTTTACCGTAGTCGATTTTCCTTTACCCCAAGCCACAGAAATCAAAGAAGAAATTGAGCGTTTGATGGTAGGGCAATCGTTGGATGATGAACTTTTAACCGAATTAGTTAGGGCAGCCCAAGGATTATCCCTAGAACGCATCAGAAGGGTGTTAACAAGGGCGATCGCCCAAAATGGCAAATTAGAAGCCGAAGACGTAGAACTCATCTTAGAGGAGAAAAAACAGTCCATACGTCAAACCCAAATCCTCGACTACTACCCAGCCCAAGAACAAATATCCGATATTGGTGGTTTGGATAACCTCAAAGAATGGTTACTCAGAAGGGGCGGATCATTTTCTGAATCCGCTAGGGCTTACGGATTGCCCTACCCTCGGGGGCTTCTACTCGTTGGTATTCAAGGCACAGGGAAATCTCTCACCGCAAAGGCGATCGCCCATCACTGGCATTTACCCCTTCTCAGGCTAGACGTAGGCAGACTTTTTGGCGGTTTGGTGGGGGAATCGGAATCGCGCACAAGGCAAATGATTAACCTAGCCGAAGCCCTTTCCCCTTGTATTCTCTGGATTGATGAAATTGATAAAGGATTCTCGGGCGCTGATGGTAGAGGCGACTCAGGCACTACTAGCCGAGTATTCGGCACATTTATCACTTGGTTAGCAGAGAAAAAAAGCCCTGTTTTTGTGGTGGCTACCGCCAATAATATTCAAAATTTACCAGCAGAAGTTTTAAGAAAAGGACGGTTTGACGAAATATTCTTTGTTGGTTTACCAAGTCAAGATGAAAGGGAAGCTATTTTTGCGGTGCATCTCAACCGACTACGCCCCCATAACCTTGAAAAATTCGACATGAAAAGACTGGCATACGAAACCCCGGAATTTTCTGGGGCAGAAATCGAACAAACTATTATCGAAGCCATGCACCTCGGCTTTAGTCAAAATCGAGACTTTAGCACCGATGACATTCTCATGGCCGCCAGTCAAATTATACCCCTAGCCCGTACTGCCCGAGAACAAATTGCCTTTCTTGAACAATGGGCATCATCGGGAAAAGCCCGTTTAGCTTCTCGAAATTACCAGTTAAAAATGGATAATTAATAATTATTTCTCAAGGGTTGTCATAGTCAGATAAAAAAGATCTTTTTTGGTCATATATAAGTAAAATATATTTTAGCGTTAGCTTACTTATTATTTATATTAAGTTTTTACTCTTATTGACCATTAACCAATTGATAATTTTGATTGACTTTAAAAAGTGTACAAAAACCCCATGGAGTTTATTGATAAATAACTAAAAGAACTTAACATCATATATATATTTCTATATAAAAACTATGGCTATACCCAATAAAAATAATCTTTCTCAAAAAGTTTTAAATAGTATTCCTCAAATTTTAGATCCTACAATGTTAAGGGCGGCGAGAGAAATTTATGAAACTTATTGTAAATTCCATATAACCCTTGATTCTCAGCCCATCGGAGTTGCCATTGATAAAAAAACCTATAATGGACAGTTAATTTTTAAGAAACAACCAATTTTATTACCGTGGGAAAGTTTTATCCCCATTTCTCTCATAATTTCAGAACGTAAATAGGGTTTTAAAATTAGTAATATTTGCGTATTTTTTGGATTATTATTTTAAATTCTATTTAACAATTAAGGTGCGCTGGTTATTAGCTTTTGTCAACTAAAATAATGGCGGTTACCCAGAAATTATAGGTGATAATAAACGAACAATATTGGTTATTTTTTGAATGTTATAATTATTGGAATCTGAAGGAAGTTCAGAGATATAACAGTATTACAAAAAATAAGCTCAATATCATCTAACCCAGATAAATTGTAAAGAAAAAATAATGATTACAATACGTCCATCAGCCCAAAGAGGTCATGTTTTATTTGATTGGTTAAATACAAAACATACTTTTTCTTTTGGTAGTTATTATGATCCTCAATATACAGGATTTGGTAATCTTTTAGTTATTAATGAAGACAAAATCGCTCCCGCTGGGGGTTTTGGTACTCATGGACACCGAGATATGGAAATTGTCACCTATGTCATTGAGGGAGAATTAGAGCATAAAGATAGTATCGGTAATGGTGAAACCATTTCTAGGGGAGAAGTACAAAGAATGAGCGCTGGTACGGGTATTCGTCATAGTGAATTTAATCATTCTAGTCAAAATGAAGTGCATTTGTTACAAATTTGGATTTTACCCAATCAACAAAATTTAGAGCCTAGCTACGAACAAAAGATTTTTTCTGAGGAGGAAAAAAGAGGAAAATTATGTTTATTAGTTTCTCCTGATGGTGAAAATAATTCTTTAAAAATTCATCAAAATGTTAACATCTGGTCTTCTATTTTAGGGGAAAATGAAGAAATAAATTATTCTTTGGGTAGCAATGATTATGCTTGGATTCAGTTAGTAAAAGGACAATTAGATTTTAATAATAACACTCTTAATGCTGGAGACGGGGTAGCTATTCGGGAGGAAGATTTATTAACTATTAAGGGTAATCAAAATGAGAGTGAATTTTTATTATTTCATTTTTTAAATTAAACTCAATTCTCTATGATAGTTATCAATAAGTTTAGGTTTTAGGCATACTTTATTGATTATCTATTGTTAATTATTGACACCTTTAAAACACTAAAAATGTTAATCTAAAATTAAGTCAATTAGGGTGCGCTGAATAATGGATAATCATGATCGATTAATGGGTTTTAAATCTTAAACCTCTAAACTAAATCATACTAATAACTATTGGTAAATAAATCTATGTATATTCGTTTTGTACAAATTTTTAATGAATTTAAGCAAGACTATTATAGTTAATTAGTGGGTAACTTACCGTAAAAATTAATATTAGTATTACCATAAAATTTCTCTTGTAATAGTTGCCATTTATCGGTAATTATTACGGGGGATTTTTTGGGAGCAAATTCCGTAGCTATTTCTCCATGGGAGGATAATAAATCGTAGTCAAAGATAGCTTGTAAAGTGGGATTATAAAGGTTTAAATGGTAGGGGGGATCAAGATAAATAAGGTCAAATTGTTGTCCTTGTAATCCTTTTAATCTTTTTAAAATATCTCCTTTGAGAACGATCGCCTCTTGATTGTTATGGGCGATTTTTTGCCAATTTTCCCGAATGATTTGACAGGCGCGGGGAGATTTTTCGATCGCCACGGCTTTAATAGCACCACGACAAAGGGCTTCAGCGCCCATAGTACCATTTCCCGCACATAAATCGAGCCACCGAGAACCATTAATTTTATGTTGCCAAATATTAAAAATAGCTTCCCTTACCTTGGAAGTAGTGGGGCGGGTATTTTGCCCCGCAAGGGTTTTGATTTCTCTATTACCGTAAATACGCATCTATAACTGATATTCAATTTTCCCTAATCAATGGTCAATGGTTGGTTATCCGTAGTCCAATCACTACCTACCTGAATGGTGACATCAGTACCTAAAATCCCCGTGCTTTCTACTAAAACTTCCCCTAAGCCCAACTCAGAGCGCAGAAGCGCAGCCATAGAAGGATTTCCCCCTTGGGCAATGATACGGGTTTCCTTAATGGGTTCGTTGTAGGGAATGGTACTAATAAAAACTCGGTTATAACCTAATTCTATCAGACGATTAGCCACACTTTGAGCCGTTTCTTCATCGCCATCATGGGTTTGTATGGCAACCCTAACACGACTAGGGGCGATCGCCTCGTCACGGTCATCACTAGCGTAAAAATAATCAGGCTGAACCCCAAAAATATCTTGAGCCACCCTTGTAATACCCCTCTGATTCGGTAACCAATAACTTAACTGCCCTTCCTCTGGTTGATTAAAATCTCCAGGTAACATTACCATCTGAAAATCCGATCTAGTCTTTTGGCCCATAAAAGCAGCCATGGCTATTAGTTCATTTGTTCCTAAATTAGTATCAATATGGGAACGGATAATACCCAAAATTTCAGGAATACGTAAAACGGTTTTAGGGCTTAAGGCTTGTTCGCTCAAAGCTCTGATGAGGGCTTGTTGTCGTTGCACCCTACCCACATCCCCTAGGGCATCATAACGAAAACGTAATAGTTGTAATGCTTTTTGTCCGTCTAAATGTTGCTCCCCTTCCTGTAAATCGATATAAAGACGCTGACTATGATCAGTATATTTCATATCCTTAGGAACATAAAAATCTACCCCCCCAAGGGCATCAATGAGTTTTTCTACCCCCTGAACATTAATGCGAATATAACGATCAATTTGCACCCCATTGAGAAGCTCACTAACGGACTCCGCCGCTAAAGATGCCCCACCGTAGGCATTAGCATCATTAATCTTGGTTATGCCCACCCCTTGCACTAGGGTTCTAGTATCACGGGGGATAGATAATACCGTTACTTCATCTTTTTGTGGGTCTAGTCTGAGTAACATCATACTATCCGATCGCCCCTGGAACGAATTAACCAGAGGATGATAACCGAGGTTTGTTTCTGGATAATCGGGAATATCCGTGCTTAAGGATTTGATGCCCAACACTAAAATATTAATAGGTCTGCGTAATTGAGGAACATTTAAACTACTGTAACTTAAAGTTTCCTCCTGATTAAAAACCGCCTCTTCCTCGGCGGTGAGGTTAACTTGGGCGAGGGGGGTTTGGGTAAAAGATAGGGCTAGTAAAGCTCCTATGGCAGTGGATAAAGAGGCGATCGCACTTAAACCAAAACCCATTAAAAGCCAATTGACCTTAGAACCCTTTTTGGGAGGTTGTGTTTTCCTTGTTCCCCCTTTTTTGGGACGATAATTTACTTTACTGACAGACATTAAAACTCCCCACAAAAGAAATATAAAAATAATTAGGCAAAAGAATAGGAAGCCCTACCCTTCTTTTTTCAATTAACGAATATGATAAACAAAAACTGATCACACATTCACAAACAACCTCTTAAATGATAGGCAATAGGACTGCAAAATGAGTAAGAATTCTAAAAATTATCCTTCATACCCCGCAGACGACCAAACACCCGACTAGGTTCTTCAAAACCCATGGCAGATTTAATCTGCTCACTATCCCACCGCATGAAAGGATTAGTCTTTTTCTCTAAACCAATAAAAGTCGGTATGGTAGGTTGATCATTGTCCCGTGCCATTTTAACCTCCCCATAGCGCTTCATAAGGTCTAAATTGTTACCATCTACGGTAATAGCAAACTTTAAATTACTGAGGGTATATTCATGGGCGCACCATACCCTAGTATTATCTGGCAAAGCACGAAACTTACTCAAAGAGTTCACCATCTGGGCGGGAGTCCCCTCAAATAACCGTCCACAGCCCCCAGCAAAGAGCGTATCACCGCAGAAAAGCTCCCCCACCTCATTTTTTTCATCGGGAGCAAAATAGTAGGCTATATGGGCTTTCGTGTGACCAGGTACAAAAAAGACCTCCCCTTTTCTCCCGGCAAATTCGACCGTATCTCCTTCTTTTAAAAAAAACTGTTGCCTAGGAATTCTACCCCTATCCACTTCCCCACCATAAACAATCGCCTCAGGAAAAGCCTCTAGTAACTCCTTGTTACCCCCCACATGATCCCCATGATGGTGGGTGTTAAAAATTGCCACTAACTGCACCCCAAGTTCTTCAAGACATTTTAAAACAGGTTGTGCCTCCGCCGGATCAACCACTGCCGCTTGGTTTAAAGTGCGATCGTATAAAACAAAGATATAATTGTCCGATAAAACGGGAATTCTAATAATATCCATAATTAACAATTGACTAAAATCTATAGATAAAATAACATTACGAAATAAAACTTAACTTGTCATTATACCCGTGAACCCATTAACCCACTACTAAGATTGTTTTGAATACCAACAAACATTCCCTCAAAATATCCATTATCGTCAGTGATTTATCCTCCAGTGGCTCGGGGCGCTGGGGCGGTGCTGTGCGTCCCTTTCTCCTTGCCAAAGCCCTGCAAAAAATGGGACATCAAGTAAAAATATTTGGTCTCGGATTTGGTGTACAAACTCCCCAATTTTCCAAAGATATTCCCATAGTTTACATACCCTCTGAATACCACTCAGGTATTATCGATGCCAGTAAAGAACTAATAAGTCAAATTGACGGTGATATTCTTTACGCCATTAAACCAAAAACCACCAGTTTTGGTCTAGCCATAATCAAGAAATTAACCTCCGGTTGTCCTCTCATCTTAGACATCGACGACTGGGAAATGAGTTGGTTTGGAGGAGATAAATGGAAATTTGGTTTTAAACCCATCAAATTTATCAAAGAAATTGTCAAAGAAGACGGAGCATTGAGGTATCCCGATCATCCCCTTTATCTTCGTTGGCTCGAAAAATTTATTTCCTACGCCGATGCGGTTACCACCCATAACACTTTCCTACAAAAAAAATTTGGAGGGGTTTATATTCCCCAAGGAAAAGACTTAGAACTATTCAATCCTAGTAAATTTGATCCTATCACTTGTAAAAGAAAATATGGACTAGAAAACTATCGAGTATTAATGTTCCCCGGCGCCCCTCGCCCCTACAAAGGATTAGAAGACTTATTAGAGGCCATGGACTTGTTGCAGTGGGAAGATCTCAAACTTGTTATCGTTGGTGGAAGTCCTTACGATGATTATGACAAGTATCTACAAGAGAGATGGTCAAAATGGATTATATCTATTCCCCCCCAACCCTTTGAGCAGATGCCCGAAATAATCTCTTGTGCCGATGTAATGGTAATTCCCCAACGCAAAACCCCCGAAACCATAGCCCAATTTCCCTTGAAATTAACCGACGCTATGGCCATGGCAAAACCTATTTTAGCCACTAGGGTAGGTGATATTCCCGAGGTTTTACAAGATACGGGTTATTTGGTTAATCCTCAATCCCCAGAGGATTTAGCCCAAGGAATAAAAACTATCTTCCAAGGGTATCAAACAGCCATTGATAAAGGACTAAAAGCTAGGGAACGTTACTTTAAATACTATAGCCAAGAACAAATGGTCTTCATGTTAGATCAAGTGATTGCATCCTTGCCTCTCAAAAAATAATTGTCGAGTTGATAAATCCACAGTATATCTAGTTATTAGAATGAATCATAATAAATTATTATTACAATATGCCCTCCGCTTTCGTTGGTGGATTTTATTAAGTCTTTTTTTTGGTTTTTCAGGAGCTTTTTTTAATAGTATTGGGATTACCCTAATTATTCCCATTGTTCTTTCTATTCTTGATCCCACATTATTGGATATTAATAATTTTCCCCCTATATTAAGTCAACCTTTTTCTTTTTTTGATAGTTTTTCAGGGAATATGAGAGTAGGGTTAATGTTATCAACTATTATTCTTATTATTATTCTCAAAAATATCAATAATGTTCTGAATAGTTTATCAAGTTCATGGTTAACAAAACGATTAGCTAACAGTATCCGAGATGATTTATTTAAAATTGTGATGGCGGTGGATTTAGATTTTTTCCAGCGCACCAAAACTGGTACTTTAATGAGCTATTTAGAAACTGAATGTAGTAGAACTGCCACTTCTATTAATACAGCCATTGGAATGATGAGTATTGGATTTAATTTACTCACCTTTACCGCTATTTTGTTCACCATTTCTTGGCAGTTAACTTTAATTACAGGGGCGTTATTATTTTTATTGAGCCGTAGTAATCAAATTTTTGTCAGAAGATCGAAAGAATTAGGTCGTGAGCAAAGGAGAATTGCTAGGACATACACTCAAAAATTAGTAGAAACTTTGAGTGGTATTAGATTAGTTAAATCCGTTAGTCAGGAAGATAATGAGTATCAAAATTTAGTTGATCTGATTCACGCAAGGGAAGAAGCTGCCCTGAAAGTTCAATATAATAATGTTTTTATTCAACCGTTAAATGAGATTGGTGGTATCTGTATTATTTTAGGGATTGTCATCATTGGTAAACTAACCTTTCAGGAGGATGCGGCCACTTTAGTTCCTTTACTTTTGACATTTTTAATATTGTTATTTCGGGCTGTGCCTTTGGTAGCTCAAATTGATAATAAAAGAAATGCGTTTGCCAATCAGTCTAGTAGTGTGGAAGTTATTCACGCTTTTTTGGATAAATCGGATAAGCCGTTTTTACCCCAAGGGGATGTGGAGTTTTCTTCTCTACAAAAGGGTTTTGAATTGAATAATCTTAATTTCCATTATCCTGCCCATGATAATTTGGTCTTGAGGGATATTAATTTGTTAATTCCTAAGGGTAAGGTAACTGCCTTGGTAGGTTCTTCAGGTTCAGGAAAATCGACTTTGGGTGATTTATTTGTCAGATTCTATGATCCTTCTGAGGGTGAAATTCTCATTGATGGTATTGATTATCGGGAATATAATCTTAAGAGTGTGCGGGATAAAATGGCGATCGTCAGTCAAGATACTTTCTTATTCAATAACACAGTACGTTTTAACGTTTGTTATGGTATGAATAACGTGAGTGAGGAAGATTTGATTAATGCCCTAAAACAAGCTAATGCCTATAATTTTGTTATGGATTTACCCCGGCAGTTGGAAACGGAAATAGGCGATCGCGGCGTACTCCTTTCAGGGGGACAAAAACAGCGAATTGCGATCGCCCGTGCCCTATTAAGAGATCCACAAATCCTACTCCTAGACGAAGCCACCAGCGCCCTTGACACCGTATCAGAAAAAATAGTCCAAGATGCCTTAAACACCCTCTCAAAAGATAGAACAACCCTAGTAATTGCCCATCGACTTTCTACCATCTACGATGCCGATCAAATCGTCGCCCTAGAAAAAGGAGAAATCGTAGAAATTGGCACTCACCAAGAATTACTAGCCAAAAAAGGCTATTACGCAAAACTACACTCATTGCAATTTAACAACACCATCCCCATCATGGACAATGAACTAGAAAAAGAAAACCAAATCCATAACCCATGGTAAAACCAAATCCATAACCTAGAGACAAATAGTTCGGTAAAATAGATCGATTATAAGAAATCAGAACATAAAAGCTAAGGAGATAACATTGGTTACTACAACATCATTTACAACCACAAAATCAGAAGAAATTTTTGCTCAAGCTCAAAAACTGATGCCGGGGGGAGTAAATTCCCCAGTAAGAGCATTTAAATCCGTGGGTGGACAACCCATCGTATTCGATAGAGTAAACGGAGCATATATTTGGGACGTAGATAATAATAAATATATTGATTATGTAGGTAGTTGGGGCCCTGCCATTTGTGGCCATGCCCATCCCGAAGTATTAAGCGCCCTCAAGGAAGTATTAGAAAAAGGCACAAGTTTTGGCGCTCCTTGTCTATTAGAAAATGTCCTCGCTGAAATGGTGATCGAAGCCGTACCCAGCATCGAAATGGTTAGATTTGTTAACTCTGGCACAGAAGCCTGTTTATCTGTATTACGCCTAATGCGCGCCTATACCCAAAGAAATAAAATTATTAAATTTGAGGGCTGTTACCATGGTCATGGAGATATGTTCCTTGTTCAAGCAGGTTCAGGGGTTGCTACCCTTGGTTTACCCGACTCCCCCGGAGTACCTAAAAACGTCACCTCCGACACCTTAACTGCCCCTTACAACGACTTAGAAGCCGTTAAGAAACTATTTGAAGACAATAAAGGAGAAATTGCCGGGGTAATCCTTGAACCCGTGGTAGGTAATGCTGGGTTTGTGCCTCCCGATGCAGGATTTTTAGAAGGCTTAAGAGTTATCACCGAAGAAAATGACGCTCTTTTGGTATTTGATGAAGTAATGACAGGTTTCCGTATTGCCTATGGTGGAGTACAAGAAAAATTTGGCGTTACTCCTGATTTAACTACCCTAGGTAAAGTAATCGGTGGTGGTTTACCCGTAGGCGCTTACGGTGGTAAAAAAGAAATTATGTCCATGGTAGCCCCCGCAGGGCCCATGTATCAAGCTGGAACTTTATCTGGTAATCCTTTGGCGATGATGGCAGGGATTAAAACCCTTGAATTGTTACAAAAACCAGGTAGCTATGAGTATTTAGAAAAAATCACCAATCAGTTAATTACTGGGTTATTAGATGTAGCCCGTAAAGCAGGACATCAGGTAAATGGTGGTAATATTAGCGGTATGTTTGGGATGTTCTTTTCTGATACTCCTGTGCATAATTATGATGATGCTAAAAAAGCAGATACTGCTAAATTTGGTCGTTTCCACCGAGGAATGCTCGAAAAAGGTGTTTATCTAGCTCCTTCTCAATTTGAGGCTGGTTTTACTTCTCTAGCTCATACGGAAGAAGATATTGAAGCTACCATTAAAGCCGCCGCAGAAGTGTTAAAAGAAGTCTAATTTATCCTCACCCTAACCCCTTTCCCATGGGAGAGGGGCTTTTGCTTTTCCACAGCGCACCTTAATTAACAATGGACAATTAATAAATTATGACCTAGTACCTAATACCAAATTCGATTTAGAAATATATCATCACTCCCCTTGCAATGAATTATAAGGCTAACTGTTTATCGTTCAATAAATTGAACTATTATCAATCTTACTCCCCATCTCCTTTACTCCTCATCTCCCTTACTCCCCATCTCCCTTACTCCCCATCTCCCATCCCCCCCATTCTGACAACTATTATCCCTAATTGAAGTTAATTAATAATCCAAAAAATGATATTTTAATAGGAGTGCGAAAATTACGATTACAAGGTTAGGAAATTTTAGAAAATGGTCGAAGTTGCTCCCTCTACGGTGGAGATTGCCGAAGCGTTAACGATGCCTGTGGATTTGGAATTTGAATTACCAGATCCTGAAGATGAAGAAATTGCTGAACATGACTTCCAACAAAAGGTTGATGATGTTTGGAAAGTGTGCGATCGCTTCGACTTACAAACCGATATATGGCGTGGTAGAATCCTAAGAGCTGTAAGGGATAGAGAGAAATTTGGTGGAGAAAATAGGGGAGCAGGTTTTCTTAATTGGCTCAAAAATAGGGAAATCAGTAAAAGCCAAGCCTATGCCCTCATTCAATTGGCTAATAGCGCTGATACCCTTTTAGCAGAAGGAAATTTAGAACCTGATGCCATTCAAAATTTTAGTAAACGAGCTTTCATTGAAACCGCTAAAGCTGAACCAGAAGTACAAAAGTTAGTTAGTGAGGCGGCTCAAAATGGCGATCGCATCACACGCCGAGAAGTAAAGCAACTGACTGATGAATATACCGCTATGAATTCGGACTTTTTGCCCGATAATGTCAAGGAAAAAGCCGTAGATGGCTCTTTACCACCCCGCCACCTTGCCCCCCTCGTCAAAGAGATGGAAAAATTATCGGACGAACAAATTGACGATATTAAAAAGGAAGTAGAGGCAAACCCCGACATCGACACCGTCAAAAAAATGACCTCCACCGCCAAAAGTTTAGCCAAATATATCGATTCTGCATCCCAAGTGGAAACCCTCCGAGATTCTCCCATTGATTTAGAAATGGCGCTTGATGAGGCTATGCGCCTTGATTGTCTTAGTATTACCGCTGATTTGGTGAAACAAGCCAGTAATTTAGAACAAAATGTAGCAAAACTATATACCCTCTGGAAAAAGGTTGGTAGTATTTCCGATCGCCTTTATGTGGAAACTGGTTCGAGTAGTCCTAATTTGCGATCGCTCCTTACTTGTTTAGAAAGATTAACCAGTGAAGTAATAGAAGTAAAACTCGATGAAGGGGGAGAAAAATTAGTTCGCCTAAGGGTGATGACGGAGGAATAATCGACTTTACCCCTCGAAATATTATATGTTTTATTAATGATAAGTTTTCGTTACAATAACCATAGGTAAATATTTATGTATTAATTTAAGCAAAGCAGAAGAATATGGCGAGTGGTAAAAATACCGACAATAATAGTTTATCCCAAAGAGAATTAGAGATTTTGGAGCTGGTGGCCACCGGCTTAACCAATAACGATATTGCCGATAAACTAGAAATTAGTAAAAGAACTGTTGATAATCATATTAGTAATATTTTAACTAAAACTAAAACTGATAATCGTGTTGAGTTAGTTCGTTGGGCGCTCAAATGGGGCAAAATTTGTCTTGATGAGGTCAATTGTTGTACTTTACCTGAGCATATACCCACTGAATAATATTACTTAATCTTATACTTTTAGTCTATTTTTAGAGATAATTAAAAATTCTAAATAAACTTTTTACATTTTACTATTTTTATAAAAGATAAAATACTTCTATTGTTACTATTTTATAAATAAAATTATCTCTTTTTTTATTGGTTTTTAGCAGTTACTTTTAGAGTTATAAATTCTTGTTATTTAATAGTTTTAAAGGCGATCGCCCCGAATTCATAGTCATAGATACCGAGGGACAACAATTACTGAGAGAAATTGCTATTATAGATGGGCAAGGACGATTAGTTTACGAAGCCTTTGTGGATGGACATTATAACAATGAATCACAAAGAATTAAACGTAAATCTCTCCCTCAAATCATTAATGACTTAAGTAAATTCTTATTCAAAAAAACTATTATATGTCATCATGTTAACCATGATAAAAGAATATTAAAAGATAGTTTCAAATATGTTAAAAAGAAATTTCCTCCCTGTAATTTTGTTTGTACCCTACAACTAACAAAAAAATACTACCCTCACTTTCCAAAATATTCCCTAGAATACATTAGTAAGCAACTACGGCTGAAACTAAACCAACGCCTATTTAACAATAATTTTGCCCATAGTGCGGCATATGATGCAAAATTTACCCATCAATTATACTTACATTTACTTAGTATGGAAAAGATGAATAAAAAAATTATTTCTAACACAGAATTAAGTAATTATCCTAATCCTTTTACTAGCAGTAGAGTAGATAATCCTTTTCAAGTTCATTTAGATTTTAAACAAGTTTATCAAACAGAATATGAAAGTCTAAAATCGATTTTACAGGAAGTAAAAAAAGATAGTAATAATCAAAGTAAGGGCGCTGTAATTATCGGCGAAGCAGGAACAGGTAAAACTCATTTAATTATGAGGATTGCTAAGGAATTATTAATTAGAAATCGTGTTTTATTTATCAGACAACCCAATAATTCAGAGTCAATTTTTTATCATACTTATAATCGTATTTTAGAATCATTTAATGAAAAAGTTGATGGCACCAAAAGAACGCAATTAGAACTTTTAATCGCCCATAGTTTTGTCACTATTTTATCTAAAATTGATAAAGTAGCTAATAGTATTAATGGTAAAAAAGTTATTGATAATTTCCGTGATGATAGTTTAAATATTTACGAAGTATTAGGCAAAGAAGATACTAAAAAATATCAAAATAACTGGGATTTTATTGAACGCAATATTATTAATTGGTGGTCAAAAAACTTTTCAATTGGTGGTTATGGTTTAGAAATTTTAAAAGGAATGATCAAGTTTTGTCGCTATAGTCGTTCCGATTTTAAAGATATAATTAGACGTTGGTTATCAGGGAAAGAATTAAGTGACGAAGAAGCTAATCAAATAGGTTTAAAAAATTGGAATGATGATTTAAGCAGGGAAGAATTTGCCCTGGATGCGATCGCTGTTTTTGGTAAATTATCAACCCTCGATGAACCATTAATAATAGTATTTGATCAACTAGAGGGGTTAGGATTAAAACAAAATCAAAAAATATTAGAAAATTTCGGTTTAGCCATCAAAGAAATTTTAACCCACGTACCCAATAGTTTAGTTATCTTAAACCTTTTTCCTGACCGTTGGCAACAGTTTAAAGACTATTTTGATGATTCAGTGTTGGATAGACTATCTCAAAACTGTATTACCCTTTCTCGCCCTGCACAATCACAAATCGAAGAAATTCTAAACCTCAAAAGTCAAGTAGTCGGATTATCAATTACCGATTTTTTGACAGAAGAAGAATTAAAAGACATTTTATCACAATCATCTATTAGAAGTATTATTAATCGGGCATCTGATTATTACCGTTATAAGGCTGAAAATGTACCCTTACCACCCACACAAACTACTATTATTGATAATCCTAAAAATTTAGAAACAAGGGTTCAACAACTAGAAAACATTTTACAACAAATAGCGCATTTAACCAGTAGCTTTTTAAAGGTAAAAAATGATGAGCAAGAGGGAATTTCTTTACCAGATATTTTTCCTGATCTAGTTATTGATGAAAAAGAGAACAAGGAAAATAATATTTTATTTAAGGATAGATTAATTCAATCTTTACAACCCATAAAAGATAACATTATTAAGGAATATCAATTACCGCAAATTATTACAGACTCCGATGATTTTGGTAAACTAAATACTATAGTAGAAACCATTACTCAATACTATAAAGATATAGAAATAAATCAACTAAGATTAGGCAACAAAAAATTACCTGAACATCTTTCTATTAGTGATAATGATGAATTAGTTGTCGGTTTTTTACACGTAGGAGGTTCATCATTTACCACTAGATTACGTAACTTTAATGAATTGATTATTTCTAATCCTAAAAGTTATTTTCTATTATTTAGGGATAAACAAGAGCCTCCAATAAAAGGCAGAGTGGGGAAGATGGAAATTGAAAAGATAAACAATACGAAAAATGGTAAATTTATTATCCTCGATGAAATAACTCGTGTCAATTTTGAACTGGTTTATCAACTAATTATTCAAATTCAAGAGAAAGATTTAGAATTAGATTTAGAAAAATCTTTAATGCTTTTACCTGAAATTTTGGAAGAAGATTCCTTAATAACCGTATTCCTGAAAAAAATAATCAAAAATTAAACTGAAAATCTGAGTTAAAATATTGAGTCTGTGCAAAAAAACTAACCATCTATAAGGTTGGTTGCTAACCCATTATATATATTCTTATCAAATATAGAAAACCGTGAAAATTATTTGTTCTCAAAGCGAATTAAGAAATAACCTTTCTTTAGTTAGTCGTGCTGTGCCTAGTCGTCCAACCCATCCCATTTTAGCTAATGTGTTATTAATGGCTGATAGTGAAAAAAATACCGTTACCCTTACAGGGTTTGATTTGAGTTTGGGAATGCGCACCAGTTTCGCCGCCCAAGTGGAAGAAGAAGGTTGTATTACTATTCCTGCTAAGTTGTTTAATGATATAGTCAGTCGTTTACCAGAAGGAGAAATTATAGTTAGTTTTGATGGTGATGATACTGATGATAATCCCCTGGTTGCGATCGAGTCAATGTACGGAAAATTTCAGCTTCGGGGGGTATCAGCTTCGGAGTTTCCCGATTTACCAGCGGTGGAGAAGGAAGAAGCCTTAATGTTGCCTGTAACTGCTTTGAGTGAGGGTTTAAAAGGCTCTTTATTTGCTGCGAGTAATGATGAAGCCAAACAAATTTTAACGGGAATACATCTCACCCGTAACCTTGATACCCTCGAATTTGCGGCTACTGATGGACATCGTTTGGCGGTGGTAAAAACCACTGATGATAAAGAAGTATCGGAGGATGGAGAAGAGGAAACCACCCATGATGATATTTCTGTTAGTGAAGAACAAAATTTTACCATGACAATTCCTGCCCGTGCATTACGTGAAGTGGAGAAAATTTTAACCATGGCGAAGGAGGAAGATAATGTTGCCCTTTATGTGGATGATGGGCAGGTAGTTTTTGAGTTAGGAGAGCAAAATTTAACCAGTCGTAAACTTGATGGGGCTTATCCTAATTATAATCAGTTAATTCCCACTTCTTTCGATCGCACCATGGTAGTAGAAAGAAAGAGAATTATTGAAAGTTTAGAAAGGGTATCAGTATTATTAGACCAAAAAAATAATATGGTCAAGTTTAGCCTAGATAGTCAAAAAGGACAACTATTTTTATCAGTGGAAGCCAACGAATTAGGAAACGCAAAAGAAAGTATTTTAGCGGAAATAACAGGGGATGACTTTGAGATTGGCTTTAATATTCGTTATTTAATGGATGGTTTAAAAGCGTTATCTTCTAACGAAATCACTTTTCATTTTAACGGCGCTATTCAACCAGTAATTGTGACTCCCCTTAGTGGTTTACAAATGACTTATTTAATTATGCCTGTCAAGCTATAATTTTTGTTGGTGGGTAATGCCCACCTATTTTTTATCCTTATCATCTTCTTTATTAATAATCAATAAATTATCAGTTATCACAGGAGAAATAATTAAAAGATTAGTAATGCAATTACTACATAGTTAATTCATGGTTAATATTAGCATTTATTTTTAATAAAATTTGTTTTTTTGTTAAGGTTTTATGTACATAAATATGCTAAAATTTTTTGTAAATAGCAATATATAAAGAAATAAAAATGTCTAATCAAAACATTCCTAAATTAATTATTCATGGCGGCGCTGGTAGTTCTTTAAAAGGAAAAGGAGGCTTAACAGCGGTTAGAGAATCTTTACAGGATATTGTTAAGGAAGTTTATCAATTACTTTTGGCGGGAAAAAGTGCCAATGAAGCCGTTATTTTAGGTTGTCAATTACTAGAAAATAATCCCCGTTTTAATGCTGGAACGGGTTCTGTGTTACAATCAGATGGGCAAATTCGCATGAGTGCCTCTTTGATGGATGGTGATGCCCAGCGCTTCAGTGGCGTTATTAATGTTTCTAGGGTGAAAAACCCCATTGATTTAGCAAAAACATTACAAGATAAAGAAGATCGGATTTTATCTGATTATGGTAGTGCACAACTGTTACGGGAGTTGGGATTGCCCATTTATGATCCCCTCACAGATTTAAGGTTACAAGAATGGATTGAGGAGAGAAAAGGTAACTTTAGCAGTAAAATGGCTGGGGTTGTAGCAGAGGGTGATAATGCCAGACGGGGTACGATTGGGGTGGTTGCCCTTGATGCCATGGGCAGGGTGAGTGCTGGTACTTCTACGGGGGGTAAGGGTTTGGAATATGTGGGCAGGGTAAGTGATTCGGCTATGCCTGCGGGAAATTATGCCAATGGAGTAGCTGGGGTTAGTTGTACAGGTATTGGGGAAGATATTATTGATGAGTGTTTGGCGGCGAAGGTGGTTATTCGTACCTCTGATGGTATGTCATTATATGATGCTATGGCTAAATCTATGGAAGAAGCTAAGGTCAATAAGCGGGATTTAGGGGCGATCGCCCTTAGTCGTGATGGTAAAATAGCATGGGGTAAAACTAGCGAAATATTATTAGCCGCTTACCATGATGGTAATACCATTAACGATAGCCTTGAATGGAATGACCATACCTTGGTTGATACTATTTAGTTACAAAAAATTAGAGTGAGGTTTCAGGTGATGGGAGTAAGGTAGATGAAGGGTGAGGATGATAATAATTTATGATAAATTCGTGAATCCAAATATATCTTAGTTCAATTTATTGAACGAACTACCGTTAGCCGTGTAATTCATTACACGGTGGGCTAAGATGCAATCCGTTTATAACAAATTATCCGAACTTGGGGTAACTCATTACACGGTGGGCTAAGATGCAATCCGTTTATAACCAATTATCCGAACTTGGGGTAACTCATTACACGGTGGGCTAAAATACAATCCGTTTACAACCAATTATCCGAACTTGGGGTAACTCATTACACGGTGGGCTAAAATACAATCCGTTTATAACTAATTATCCGAACTTGGGGTAACTCATTACACGGTGGGCTAAGATGCAATCCGTTTATAACTAATTATCCAAACTTGGGGTAATTCATTACACGGTGGGCTAAGATGCAATCCGTTTACAACCAATTATCCGAACTTGGGGTAATTCATTACACGGTGGGCTAAAATACAATCCGTTTATAACAAATTAATTATCCGAACTTGGGGTAATAGCAAACGCCCTCAATATTTAAAACTCATTATTGCTACCAAACCAACGTTCATAAATTTGATCATAAGTACCATCTTCGCGCAAACTTAAAATAGCTCGATTAATCTCATTACGATAACTACTACCCCTAGGTAAGACAATGGCATAACTTTGAGTATCAAAAGTATTACCAATAATCTTACTACTATGATTATAATTTTCTTGTCGATTCATCAAATATAATAAAACAGGTTCATCATAAACCACCGCCTCAATATCATCATTTTTTAAAGCCTCATAAGCCCTCTCAATATTCTCAAACACCACCACGTTAGCCGATAAATTATTTAAAAAATCTACCGATGTACTACCCGCTACAGTACCCACAGAACGTCCCCTTAAATCATTGTAGCCCCTGATTTGGGTATCGAGGCGATCGACCGTCATCGAAGAACTAATCGAAGCAGTAAAATAAGAAATTAACAATATTCCTGCAAACATCCAAATAGTTGCAACGATTCTTCCCCCCGCAGTAGTAGGAGTCTTATCCCCATAACCCACTGTAACTAAGGTTACCACAGACCACCAAAAAGATTCCCAAATACCCCGCAAATATCGACGGGGAAACATCTCATCATTTTCCTTTCTTTCAAAAAACCACATTATATGAGCCGCAAAAATGGTAAATAAACACAAAATTCCCACCGTAATCCAAATACTCGGTACGAAAATATAGTTAATAACCATGCGCAAAGGCGACAAAGGCTCACCAGATACCAGTATATTTAATCCTGAATCGAAAAAAGGATGAGAAAAATCGATAATTTGCTCCCTCTCCGATGTCATAGAAATTCCCGCTACCGACACATCAGCCCTACCCTCAACCACCGAATTTAATAATTCCTCCACATTATCTTCTGAATATAATTCATATTCAACACCCATACTATTAGCAATCTCATCCCATAACTCAATACTAAAGCCAGAATATTTACCATTATTATCCTCAAATACAAAAGGAGGAAAAGGGCGAGTTGATACCCTTAGAGTATTAGTATTTTCTTGGGCAGATACAGGTTTTAAGAAGATGATAATTACACTAAAAATGATAATTTTAATCCATGAATTTTGTTTAACAAAATGGAGAACATTAATTTTTGTGGGAACAAACATGATTTAAGAAAAATGTCATATTTCGCTTTTATTATACAATTAATATTTTAAAACTTGATTAATGAAAATTTATAAAGTGATTTATTTCTTAATAGCATTTATTCTTATCTTAATCTACTAGACCAATAATCCGCCAATTTTTCTAAAAATAATAATAAACAAAAAAATATGATTGTTAGTGAAAAGAAATAAATAATTTTAAGTAACATCAGTAAATAATTAAAGATAAACTTAAAAAGTGAAAGTAGTACGAACAGTAGATACCAATATAGGGGCATTATCAAGATTATTTTCAGGATTTATAATCATAAAAAAACCAGGAGTGATGGCAATATGATCATTAATTTTAAGACGATAAAAAACTTCTAAATGCCATGAGCCATTATCCTCCACTAATCCATAATTATTTCCTATCACCCTCAAAGGTTGCCCCCATACAAATCCTAATAAATTACCTTCTTTTCCTAAATCTTTTAGCGCCAATAACATTGCCCATGTTAGTAACTGTGCTTCGGGTTGTCTTTCTAAATCCTGAGCTTGAGCATTAATATAACCCACTCTCGCTCCAAAAGTTGTCTGGGAAGATAAATCCCATGATATTTCAGCGCCCCAGGAATCAGCCATAATCGCCCTAGAATCACCATTAAAAGGGTTGGCTGCTAAACTACTACTTGTTCCCGTGTTAACCGCATTAAATGAACGTATATAGGTTAAACTGAAGCGAAAATCATTGGAAAATTCAACCATCCCCTGTAAAGCTAAACCGTAAGGACTCTGAAAAATTCCCACATCCAAATCATCGGCTTCTGGTGCAACATAACCCCATTGTAGAAGAATATTATCATTAAGTTGATGACTAAGCCCAATGCCGGGTGCGCCCCCTTGTCGTCGGATAGGATTTTCTCGAGCAAATAAAGAAATCGCACCATCTCCACTACCGCTAAAATCCCCATTAATATTATCGAGATAGTCTCCTAAGCCTCCCCCTACAATGTTAAAGTAAATTTCGCTATGTTCACCGAGGTTGGTTTCATAATCAAGACGGCTTAATTCAATATTGCCATCGCTATTACCATCAAAGCCTAAATTAGCCATAGATGTTCCTGTTATGTCTTCAAATTCTGGAACATTGCGGGATTGAAAACGAATTCTTAGTTCATCTGAGCCGTTAAAACTATTTATAAATTCTAACCTAGTACGATGGCTAAGGGTTAGGTTTTCGGGGATTGATTGTTCTCTATTTTCTACTTGATGATTACCTTGTACTTGGGCTAGGGCAAATATAATTTCTCCTTCTAGTTTTGCGGTGTTTGAAAATGCTGTTTTTGTTAATTGATCACTTATATTTTCTAGGTTTTTTGTGCTATTTTCTAAGGTTTTTAGGTCATAATAATATATTTTTTCCAGTTGTTTTATTATATTTATATCTTCTAAAATTAGTTGCTTAGGGGCGTTTTTTAGTTGCTTTAGACAATAATTTATTTTGTTTGTAATATCATTATGGTAACTTTTTTTTGTCGGGGTATCGATGAAGTTGTTTTCTAAACAGTGATATTTATTATCAAGATATTTAATGGCATCTATTATATTCTGATTGTTTTTCATCTCCTTTAACTCAATTACTAAAGGAAGGTTATCGTTAATTGTATTATTTTCTAGTGTTTCTAGTGGGTAAAAATTTATGGGATTTGCTTTGCTAGGGAAGGAGAATAAGTTAATAAATAAGATAATTAAAAAACTCACTTTTTGCATAATAAATAATCACAATTTAAAAAAAATATGGGGGTTAATCGCTAATTGTTATTTCCATGGGGAATGATGTGGGGTTAATTGTTAGCTTAAATGTTGACGTGCTATAATTTTGGCTTGAATGCTTATTTTGGATAGATGATACATTTTGGCACAAGTAATTATTGACAATCTCTATAAGAGCTATTCTAGCTCTAGGTCAAAACTATCTAATGGTGATAATCTAGGGGTTATTGCTCCCACTTCTATTCCTGCGAATGATGAACAAAAGAAAATCCCATCGGTAAGTAATACGAATGTGTTGAGGGGGATTAATTTAGAGATTAGAGAAGGGGAATTTATGGTATTGGTGGGGCCTTCTGGTTGTGGAAAAAGTACCCTATTACGTTTAATAGCTGGGTTAGAGGAGATTAGTGCGGGGAAAATCATTATAGGCGATCGCACCGTAAATAATTTACCACCAAAATCTAGGGATATTGCCATGGTATTCCAAAATTACGCCCTTTATCCCCATCTTCGAGTTTATGATAATATTGCCTTTGGTTTAAGGCGGATGAATCCTGATAAAAAAAAGTTTTCTGCCCCAAAAATATTGGGTAATCTTAGCCGTGTGTTGCCCCCTCGTTTTCGTTTCCTCAGTGATGAAGAAAAAAGTATCCAAGCAAAAGTTTTAGAGGTAGCCCAATTATTGCAAATAGATCATCTTTTAGATAGACTACCAAAACAACTATCTGGGGGACAAAAACAACGGGTAGCCCTAGGGCGCGCCATTGCCCGAAATCCCCAAGCCTTTTTGATGGATGAGCCTCTTTCTAATTTGGATGCTAAACTAAGGACAGAAACCCGCAGCCAGATTGTTACCCTACAAAAGCAATTGCAGGTAACTACTATTTATGTTACCCATGATCAAACTGAGGCTATGACTATGGGCGATCGTATTGCTATCATGAATAATGGAGAAATTCAACAGGTAGCTACCCCCCTAGAAGTGTATCGTCAACCTGCTAATAAGTTTGTTGCTCAGTTTATTGGTTCGCCTCCCATGAATTTTTTGGAGGTGGATTTTATTAAGGAAAAATCAATGATTGTCCATGAATGTTTTAAGTTTATTTTAACTCAAAAATGGTTAGATATTCTCAGTAATTATAATTATGAAAAAATAGATGTAGGCATTAGACCAGAACATTTTTATATTTCAAACCCTGGGGAATCTTCTTTATCTTGCACCATCAATTTAATTGAATCCTTAGGCAATGAAACTCTTTTAAAGGTATTATTAAATAATGATTCTAATCAAACCTTACAAGTAAGAATATTTGGTGATAATTTATTTAATATCGGCGATAAAATTAACTTAGGAATCAACCTAGATAAAGTCAGTTTTTTTGATGCTTATCAAGGTAAAAATATCTATTTAAAATAGCAATAATAATGAGATAAAAATAACTCAATTTAAACAGTATTTGTCCATGAAAATGAAAAAGATTACTTACCAAGAAACCATTGATAAAATATGTTTATTTACTATAATTATTTGTACCATAATTATCTCGATCTTAATCATCGGTAGTCGTTTATGTCCTAATGATGTTTGTTTATTTAGAACCAATCCCCATGTAGAAAAGTTTTCCTGGGGCGATCGCACTGTAAATGCCAATGATAACGCCTTTATTTTAGACTTTGATCGTCCTGTATCTCAAGAAAGTGTAGAAGATAATTTAGAAATTGAACCCCCCCTACCCGGAAGAATTAGCTGGGCAGGAAAAAGATTAGTCTATACTTTAAATAACGTAATTCCCTACGGTAGAAATTATCGTTTATCCCTCAAAAGTGCGAGGGAAAAATTTAGAGGAAAAGAAGAATTAGGAGCAGAAATAGAACCTTTTATCGGACAATTTCAGAGTAGAGACAAAGCCTTTGCCTATGTAGGTAGTCAAGGGGAAGAAGCAGGAAGATTGATACTCAACAATACCACCAAAGAAAACCAAACAATCCTAACCCCTGCAAATCTAGTGGTTAGCGACTTTAAATTTAGCCCTAACACCGAAAAAATAATTTTTTCTGCCTCCGAGAAAGAAACTAATCAAGAAGGGGTAAGAGATTTATCCATCTATGAAGTAACTACAGGATTATCCAATGATAGTACAACCAAAATTCCAGGGCAACTAAAAACCATTCTCGGGCAAGACGAATACCTAAACAATCGTTTTGACTTAGCAGGGGAAAATGGAGATATTATTATTGTGCAACGAATACGCAAAGATGATCCCACCGACTTTGATTTATGGAAAATAGAAGAAGGTAAAATTCCCCAAGCACTCAATGCCGATGGTGGCAACTTCATCATAACCCCCGACAAAAGTGCGATCGCCATTGCCCAAGGAGAAGGAATTTCCATCATACCACTACAAAAACAAGAACAAGAACAAGAAAACGACTCCCTTAACTTTCTTCCTCAATATGGACAAGTATTAACCTTCACCAGAGACGGCACAGGGGCAGCCATGGTAAACTTTAACACCGATAACCCTGATTTACGCTATACCCGCTCACTATTTTACGTTAATAATCAAGGACTAGAGAAAGAATTAGTCACCATCGAAGGCTCAATTGTTGACTGTAAATTTTCCCCCAATGGAAATAACCTTTTCTGTCTCCTTACCGAATTAATGGAAACTGAAAATCAATTTCAAGAAAAGCCCTACTTTGTCGGCATCGACATCGAATCCCAAAAAGTGATACCCCTTCTTGCCCTTCCCCATTATCAAGACATCAAAATAAGTATATCTCCCGATGGTTCAGGAATTTTATTTGATCAACTCGTTACCGAAAGTAACCTAAGAGAAAACACCCCCATTGAAAATATGCCCGCCCAAGAATTATTCAGCGACTCAGCAGAATTAATCCTAGATAGTCGTCTTTGGATATTAAATCTACCTAGCCCTGAATCTCCCCAAGCATCTCTCCAAGAATTACCCATTGCAGGTTTTAAACCCCAATGGAGTCCATAAATAGCATCCATCTAGTCAAAGAGGCGATCGCCCATACTACAATCCATAAAACCTTCCCATATAAAAGTTTATGTCCATGGAGGTATCACTTTTGTCACAATGGTAAAAGTTTAAAAGGCGATCGCACATTTTTTATGCAGAAACTAAAACCTTTCCTTTTTTGGCAGTTTTTTCCCGTAAGGCAACCAAAAGAGAATCAACGTTAATTTTGGCATCACCAAAGAGCATTTTAGTATTTTCTTTATAGAATAAAGGATTATCGACCCCTGCGTAACCTGTGGCTAAACTCCGTTTCATAACTACGCAATTTTGGGCTTTCCAGACTTCTAATACGGGCATACCTGCGATCGCACTTTGAGGGTCTTCCAATGCGCTAGGATTAACAGTATCATTAGCCCCAATCACTAATACCAAATCAGTTTGGGGAAAATCCTCGTTAATTTCATCCATTTCCAAAACCATGTCATAGGGTACATTTGCTTCTGCTAATAATACATTCATATGCCCGGGTAAACGCCCTGCCACGGGATGAATACCAAAACGCACATTTACCTTACGACTTTTCAAAATCTTAGTAATTTCCGAAACCCCATGCTGGGCTTGGGCAACAGCCATACCATAGCCGGGGGTGATAATGACGCTTTTGGCTTCTACTAACATATCAGCCACTTCATCGATGTTGGTGGCTACCGCTTCTCCTACCTCTTGTTTTTCACCAGAGGCAGTGTTTTTGTTGCTACCTTCCCCAAAACCACCGAGAATCACACTAATGAATGAGCGATTCATGGCTTTACACATAATGTAACTGAGGATGGCGCCACTACTACCCACCAAAGCCCCTGTGATAATTAACAAGTCATTATTGAGCATAAAACCTGCCGCAGCGGCTGCCCATCCAGAATAACTGTTGAGCATGGAAATAACTACGGGCATATCTGCGCCCCCAATTCCTGCCACAAGGTGAATACCCAATAAACAAGCAATCCCAGTCATGATGAGGAGGGGTTGTAATCCTGTTTCTGTATTCAGGAAGTTATAACCAAGGTAAACCGTAGCCCCTAACATACCTAAATTGAGAAAGTGTCGGGCTGGTAACATAAGGGGTTTTGAGCTAATGATGGCGCGTAATTTACCAAAGGCGATAATTGAGCCTGTGAAGGTGACGGCGCCGATGAATACCCCTACATAGATTTCGATTTGATGGATAAATTCTTCGGCAGGGAGTAACCCTGTTTCGGGTTGTAGATAGTTGCCGATACCTACCAATACAGCGGCTAAACCCACAAAACTATGGAGGATTGCCACTAATTCAGGCATGGATGTCATGGCTACCCGTGAAGCTAATACTGCACCGATGATGACGGCGGGAATGATAGCGCCAATTAAAAGGCTATAGTTGCTTACCTGTTGGCTGAATGCAGTAGCAATAAATGCGATCGCCATTCCAGCGATACCATATATATTACCTTTTCTGGCGGTTTCTTGTCGGGATAATCCCGCTAGGCTGAGGATAAACAAAGCGCTGGCGCCAATATAGGCAACTGTGATTAAATTCGAGTTCATATTTTTACAATGTATTTTGTGTAATAGTAGTTTGTAGTAATGGCTTTAGCCATTCATTACTCCCTAGTGATAATCAAAATTTTTACCCATTAAGCAAATCTGTAAGCATATCTTCTATAACTGGCTTTAAAGAAGGTAAATCATTCTTAATGGTGTTCCAAATAACTAGCAAATTAACCCCAAAATATTCATGGACAATTAAATTACGCATTCCCCTAACATTTTTCCAAGGAATTTGAGGATACTTATTTTGTAAATCTACAGGTATTTTGTTACTAGCTTCGCCAATAATTTGGATAGCATATATTACGGCAAATTTAGTCTTTTCATCCCTACTAAAAGAATTAAAATCATACCCCTTGGTAAACATTTCAATACTATTTATGGCATTGAGAATATCAAGTATATAATCTTTTAATTCTCTTTTCATAGATAAATAACCTCATCCAAAATATATTTACCGATGTAGGATTTAAGAGAATCTTTCATGACTAAATCTACTTTTTTACCCAGTTTTTCACTCAACAAATTTTGTAACTCACAATATTTAAACAAACCAATATTATGATCAGAATGGAACTTAACGAGAATATCAATATCACTGTCTTCTGTTTCTTCTCCCCTTACATAAGAGCCAAATAAACCTAGTTCTTCAATTTGATATTTATCTCCTATTTCCTTTTTTATTTCCCTAATTTTTGCCTGTAAATGAGTTAATTTCTCTGTTGAATGAACCATTATCAATTGTCAATTCGTTGAAACATTTTGAGCATTCTTTGAGTCACTAAAAATCCGCCACAAATATTAATCGTACCCACCAAAATGGCGATCGCCCCTAGAATGGTAGTAGGAGAAGAAATATCTCCAGAAATTTGCAACATACCACCGATGATAATGATGCCACTGATGGCATTAGTAACACTCATCAAAGGAGTATGTAAAGCAGGGACAACATTCCAAATCACCTGCCAACCCACAAAACAAGCCAAAATAAACACAGTAAAATGGGATAGGAAAGACGTTGGCGCCCCAATACCAATACCAATTAAAGAGGCAATTCCCAATATCAACCACACTAAACCACTAATCCCCTTTTTCGATTGCTTTTCAGCAGAAGACACAACTTTAGTTTCGGGTTTAACAGGGGTGGTAGGGGAAGGTTGGGCAATTTTTGGAGGAGGAAAAGTAACATCCCCTTGATGGGTAACCAATGCCCCCCTAATAACTTCATCCTCAAGGTTAACGGTAAATTGATCGTTACCTCCCATATCCTTGAGCAAATGCCATAAATTAGTGCCATATAATTGGCTAGATTGACTCGCCATGCGACTAGGTAAATCCGTTAAACCGACAATGGTTACCCCATGATATTGATACACCTCATCGGGTTTTGTCACCTCACAATTTCCACCCTGCCCGGCAGCCAAATCCACAATTACCGAACCTTGGCGCATGGTTTTAACCATTTCCTCGGTAATCAACTTGGGGGCAGGTTTCCCTGGAATAAGGGCGGTGGTAATAATTATATCCACTTCCTCCGCTTGTTCGGCAAATAAAGCCATTTCCGCATCAATAAATTCCTTGCTCATGGTTTTGGCGTAACCCCCTTCCCCAGAGCCATCCTCGGCAAATTCTAGCTCCAAAAATTCTCCCCCAAGGCTTTCGATTTGCTCTTTTACCACCAAGCGAGTATCAAACGCCCGAACTATTGCCCCAAGGCTTTTGGCGGCCCCAATGGCGGCTAACCCTGCTACCCCTGCACCAATTACCAATACTTTGGCGGGGGGAACTTTTCCGGCGGCGGTGATTTGCCCAGTGAAAAATCTACCGAAATTGTTGGCGGCTTCGATGACGGCACGATAACCAGCGATGTTTGCCATACTAGAAAGGGCATCTAATTTCTGCGCCCTGCTAATGCGTGGCACTGCATCCATGGCGAATACGGTGGCTTTTTTCTGCGCCAGTTGTGCCAGTAAATCGGGATTTTGGGCAGGGTAAATGAAGCTAATAAGGGTTTTATCTTCGGTTAATAATTCTACTTCTTGGGCTTCGGGAGGACGTACTTTGAGGATTATATCTCCCTCTTGCCACAGTTGTTCCCTATTTTCAATGATTTTACACCCTACAGAGGTATAAAGGCGATCATCAAAATTGGCTCTTTCCCCTGCCCCTGTTTCTACTAACACTTCAAAACCGAGTTTTTGCAATTTCTGGACAGTGTCGGGAGTGGCTGAAACTCGACATTCATTCGGATAAATTTCTCTGGGAATGGCTATCTTCAAAGAAGTTTTTTTATTCTCAACTTCTTTGTCTTTTACTAATGTTGCTGTCATGTGTACTCCCAAATAAGTCGTTAATTTGCATCTTATGGCAGTTTTTCCATTTTGGCGGTGAATTTAAACTTATCTTAGGAATCTCAAGGGATTAGGTTAAGTTTTTTGAAGTTTGATTATTAAAGTTCTAATTGTAAAATAGGAAAATGAAACCACACCCCATAAATAAAAAGATATGACTTTAAAGCAATTATTAGAAAGTCAAAAAATTATACATTCAGATCCTGAAATCATGAGTGGTACACCAGTTTTTATTGGTACTCGTGTACCTTTGCAAACATTATTTGACTATATGCAAGAAGAGGGGGGATTAATAGAATTCTTAGATGATTTTCCATACTTAAAAACTCAAACTATGAAAGTTTTGGAATGTATCACTAGGTTAATGATTGAAAAAGAGCTTTGTGCTTAATGATTATATTATTGGACGAAAATCTTTTAAGTAAAAAATTAAAACAACCATTTCTTAATCAAGGTTATGAAGTTTATAACATCAATGATATGGGATGGCGTGGCTTAAAAGATAAGGAGATTATTAATTTAGCAGAAAATCACCCTTTTGATGTTTTTATCACCGCCGATAAAAATTTACCGTATCAGCAAAATTTAAGTAATAGCTCTTTGAAAGTGATTGTTTTAAATACAAGTAGCACTAATCCTAAGCATATATTACCTTTGATACAAAAAGTTAGTGGATTAATTAATGATGTTGCTTTAGGAGTCGTTTTGATTGATGATACGGAAAATATAACTAAATTTGAATTTCAGTAGGGCGAAAAGCTCCTCACAATAAAATACTAAAACACTACTAAGATTTGACTGAACCTGCCAACAAACCTCGGACAAAGTATTTCTGAAGGGCAAAGAATACCAGTAAAGGAATAATCATACTGATAAATGCCCCAGCGGTGAGAATGTGCCAGTCTTGACCACGAGAGCCTATCATATTGCTTAATTGGATGGTAACGGGGGCAACATCGGGAGTACCTCCCAGATAGACGAGGGCAACTAATAAATCATTCCATACCCAGAGGAATTGGAATACGGCAAAAGAGGCGATCGCAGGGGTTGAAAGAGGTACAATAATCTTGGTAAAAATTTTCAAATGGGATGCACCATCCACCGCCGCCGCTTCAATTAAATCCTTAGGCAATGCACCGATATAGTTTCTCAGTAGATATATACCCAAGGGCATTCCATAGGCTGTGTGGGCTAACCATACCCCCAGAAAAGAGCCTGAGATGCCAAATACTCGATAGGCGTTGAGAATGGGAATTAGGGTCATTTGTAGAGGTACTACCAATAAGGCAACGACGATAATAAACAGGAGTTGTCGCCCAGGAAATTTCATCCAAGCGAAGGCATAGGCGGCAAAACAGGCGATCGCAATGGGGATGATAGTAGCGGGGATAGAGATGGTTAAACTATTCAAAAAAGCATCTCCCATACCCTCAGCGGTTAGTACAGTAATATAGTTCCCCAAATGATACTGAGTAAAGTCGAAGGGATGTTGGAATACTGTCCACCAACCAGTCCTCAATAGGTCATCTTGATAGCGAAAAGAGCTAATTAATAAACCAATACTGGGTAATGTCCAAATAAGGGAAATTACTACTAGGGTAATATGAACGGGAGTTTTTTCCCAAAATTTCTGCATTTTGTTTTTTTTCTTTCTTCTTTTCATGATAGCTAATATTTAGGTGTTACTACATAGGGAACGGGGAACGGGGAATAGTGTTTTTTGAGGGAAGGCAATGGGGAATAGGCAATGGGCAATGGTGTTTTTACTAGGGAATAGGCAATGGGCAATAGCTTGGAGATGGGGTGATGAGGAGATGGGGTGTGGAAAATCAAGACTAAGAAAGTAAATTGAAAATCTCTTGTCTTTTACAACCTGCAACCTGACACCTGACACCTGCAACCTTCATTATGTGAATTGTCAATTGTCCATTGTCCATTAATTATCTGAGCCTTTCTTGTTCTTTAAATCGTTTAATATTCGTTACCATCACGGGAATAATGGCAAGTAAAAGAATAACGGCGATCGCACTGCCAACCCCCACATTACGATAGTTATAGGTTTCTTTGATCATGCGACTAGCGATTACCTCCGTGCCTTGGTTGCCCCCTGTCATCACAAAAACGATGTCAAATACCTTCAACACCAAAATAACCACCGTAGTAGCTACCACCGTAATAGTAGAACTAATCATAGGTACAATGATTTTCCAAAAAATCTGCCATTCATTGGCACCATCCATTTTTGCCGCCTCGATGACATCTTTAGGGATACCCTTTACCGCCGCTGATAAAATTACTAAGGCAAACCCCGTTTGTAACCAAATCATAATGGCGATGAGGGCGAAATTATTAACACTTTGCTCCACTAGCCATCCCACAGGCTCAAATCCTAGGGAAGTGATGATAGCATTTAATAAACCAATTTGGGCTTCATCGGCGGGGCGATAAGCATAGATAAAACGCCAAATCACACTCGCCCCCACGAAAGAGATAGCCATGGGTAAAAAGATTAATGCCTTAGTCCATTTTTCGTACCTGACTTTATCCATCAATACCGCCAACACCAAACCCAAGGCAACACTAACCCCCGTTACCAATACCAACCAAAGAATATTATTGCGAAAGGCAATTAACATTGTTCTATCGGTAAAGGAAAAGATGTAGTTGTCCAAGAAAACGAAATTTTCTGACCTGCGATCAAAAAAGCTCAGATAAAAAGTATTGATGGTGGGTAATACCAAAAAGCCTCCCAATACTAAAATAGCAGGGGCTAGATATACCCATGGCAGTACGGGCGATCGCCACTTTTGTGGTAATAAATTGACCGCATAATTAAGGGCATAAAATATGGCAATAACCCCCCCACAACCGAGGAGGATTGCGACAATAACAGTGAATAATCGTTGTAGCATAAGTAATTATAAATAAAATTTTTGGTTAAGGTAGGGAACAGGGAATGGGGAACGGGGAACAGGAAAAATTTAAGCAGGAGGTAGGGAACAGGGAATATTTAAGATAGTTTTTTTATGAGAGTAATAATCATTCGATTTTCGTACTCCAACTCATTGATCAAAAGTTCTATATCGGAAGAATCACATAAACCCACTGCCTTAGCCAGAAGTAGATGAGTCTGTAATTCATTGACAGAACCTTGTGCAATACTCAAAAAACGCCTATATTCTCCCGTTGTTCTTCTTCCATATCCCTCTGCAATGTTTGCAGGGATAGAAGATGCAGATCTTCTAATTTGTTGAACCATGCCATATAGCTCATCTTGAGGAAATTTTTTGGTGAGAAAATAACATTCTTTGGCAATATCCATGCCTTTTTGCCAAATCCTTAAGTCTTTAAAATCAGTAATTTCCTTCATCAACTTACCCTCTTTAAATAAAATACTGTTCCCTATTCCCTGTTCCCCGTTCCCTCTTTTTAAATTTCAGGAAAACTATTCTCGATATAATCCAAAACCCCATCCAAATCAGCGCCCCCTAGATAGTCCACCATTCCAGTCCAAAAAGTACCCGTACCCACGGCACCGGGCATCATATCCGAACCATCAAAACGCACTACATCGGCAGACTGCAAAATCTCCGCCACTTGACGGGTAAGTTCATCAGGATAGACATCTAGGCTAACCTGTCTCTGAGGACTAATAAAACCTCCTAACCCTGCCCATATCTCATGGGGAACTTTAGAGGCTAAATACTCCATCAACTGCCTTGCTTCGGGGGTATCATTAAACATGGCAAAGGCATCTCCCGCGACTAGGATGGGTTGCCCCTGTTCGGGCTCGATGGGGGGTAAGGGAAAAATCGCCACATCCTCCCCCAAGGTGACATCATCGGGGAAAAAAGAGGCGATAAAGTTTGCCTGACGATGGAGATAACAACGGGGTGGTTGTTCAAACATAGGGTTAATGGAATCACCAAAAGGGGTACTAAGTACGCCAATTCTTCCTCCCCTGACATATTCTTCGTTGAGGGCAATTTCTCCGAATTTTTCAAAGGCTTCTTCCACCCTAGGATCATTAAATGGTATTTCATTATCTACCCATTGATCGTAATTTTCAGCACCAATATTGCGTAATAAAATATCTTCTACCCAGTCAGTGCCAACCCACCCTGTGGCATCACCACTTTCAATACCTAAACACCATGGTCTTTTGCCTTCGGCTACGATTTGATCGGAAAGGGTAATCATTTCTTCCCATGTTTCGGGGATAGTGTAACCATTTTCGGCAAAACTGCTCGGGGGATACCAGACTAAACTTTTAACTGAAGCTCGATACCATAAACCATATACATTTCCATCTACTTCTCCTAAGCCTACCCAATCTTCTCCGTAGGCATCAATTAAATTTTCTAAGGACATGAAAGTTTCGAGGGGGATTAATTCTCCTTCTCTGGCAAAGTCTCTCATTAGTCCAGGTTGGGGAAACATGGCGATGTCTGGGGGATTACCTCCATCTACTCGGATGGGGAGGAGGGTGGCGAAAGCGTCTGTTCCTTCGTAAACTACGTTAATACCTGTTTCCTGCTCAAAGGGTTCTAGGGCTTGTTCTAGTTTTTCCTGTTGTTCGCCGATGATTACTCCCATTAGTCTTACTTCTGGAGGTTCATCATCCCCGTTTACGGTACAGGCCACGGTTAGGCAGATTAAACTGAGAAAAATAATTATTTTCTGAGTTATTTTCGAGATTTTCATAACATTTTTGGATAGTGTTTGGATCCTCCCTATCCCCCCGCGAATTCGGGGGGGAGTGAATTAAAAGTTTTTCAATTAATTTATAAAATAATTTTTGAAAAAATATATTAGGGATTGTTTAATATCGGTAGAAAATATTTTGAACTACAATTAATTGTCAATTGTCCATTGTCAATTGTTAATTGTTACAAAGTGATATTAACCTCAGTTTCGGTGTCAAATAAGTGAATATGACTCATATCAAAAGTGAGATTAATTTTATCTCCTGCTTTTAGGGGCGATCGTGGATCAACCCTTGCCACAAATTCTTCACCACCCACAGTATTAAGATAAAGGATGATTTCATTACCCATCATTTCCCTTAGTGTAACTTCAGCTTGGACGGGAATGGGCATAATATCGGCTACCTCATATTGGGGATCGTGGATATTTTCGGGGCGAATACCGAAGATATATTCTTTTTGAGGATATTGTTCATACTTTGCTGTCAAAGATTGAGGGATAGGCAGGGAAAAGTCTTCATTTTCTAAAAATAATTGAGCCTCTTTTCTAATTAAATTTACCTTAAAAAAATTCATCGCCGGACTACCAATAAATCCAGCGACAAACACATTTTGAGGATAATTGTAAAGATTTTCGGGGCTGTCTATCTGTTGGAGAATACCATGATTCATCACCGCAATTCTCGTTCCCATGGTCATGGCTTCTACTTGATCATGGGTTACATAAACAAAGGTGGTTTGGAGTTTTGCATGGAGTTTACAGATTTCTGTCCTTGCTTGAACCCTCAATTTTGCATCGAGGTTCGATAGGGGTTCATCCATCAAAAATACTGATGGTTCACGGACGATCGCCCTTCCCACTGCCACCCTCTGCCTTTGTCCTCCAGAAAGCTCTTTGGGCTTACGTTCTAGCAAATGGGCAATACCCAATTGATCGGCTGCGGTTTCTACCCTACGGCGGATGGCACTTTTACTTTTACCCTGCAATTGCAGACTAAATGCCATATTTTCATATACACTCAGATGAGGATAGAGCGCGTAGGATTGAAACACCATGGCGATGTTACGCTCTTTTGGTGGTAATTTGTTTACGATGCGATCGTCTAAATATAGATGACCTGATGTAATGGTTTCTAACCCTGCTAAAAGACGCAGAGATGTTGTTTTTCCACATCCGGAAGGCCCGACGAAGACTAAAAATTCGCCGTCATCGATGCTTAAATTTAAGTTTTTAACTGCAGTAAAATTATCAAATTGTTTACTGACATTTTCAAAAGTTATACTGGCCATACTGACTGTACATTACTACTTCTTTTTTCTACCATAGCTTGATTTTCTATTCTGTGCAAATTTTTAACTACATTGTTGTATGCTATTTTTTGCATTTTAGCTAATGGTTGAACTTCAAGAAAGTAGTCAATAAAATATACTTTTCATAATTTTATTCACGTTTTAACTGTTATAATTGTTTTGGATTAATTATTTATATTTACTTATTAGAGGATAATATGTTTTCTATTAATTCAATGGTTAAATATTTTTTATCTAATTGTGGAATTAAAGACGATATTTCATCTTGATATTGAATAACATTACAATAATTTTTTTTGTCGCCTAAATGATTTAAAACCACCATGGCAGAATCGAAATTTTCGTCTTTGGTATAGTCATTAACTGTAATAATGGCTTTTATATTGGCTCTGGTGGCCGCTACTAAGCCTTGGTTAGTATCTTCGATGGTTACACATTCATGGGGAGAAAGATTTAGTTTTTTGAGGGCTAATTGGTATATATCGGGGGCGGGTTTTTTATTTTCTACCATATCTCCTGCGGCTATAACTTCAATCCATGAAATCATTTCGGGGCTACAAGTACCATCTAGTAAAGATTTTACATTTTTTACTGCCGATGTAGAGGCGATCGCAAGGTGCACATTATTTTTATGGGCTTCTTTCATCAATCTTGCTACCCCCGTACGCAATTTAATGGTTTTATCTTGTACTAATTGGCCATAATATTGATTTTTTATTTTATGAACATTTAAGACAAACTCATCAAGGGAAGTAGGTAATTGAAAATCTGTTTGATAGTTATTTAAATAATAGGTAAAACGTTCTTTTCCTCCCCCAATTTTGAGTAATTTACCATAAAAATCTATATCCCATTGCCAAGGTAAATTAAGTTCATCAAAAGCGAGATTAAAGGCTACTCTATGACCATTTTTTTCAGTTTCGGCTATAGTACCATCAACATCGAATATAAGTGCTTTAAGTTTCATTATCTTTACAAGGAAGTTTTACTAAAAAGTGAAGTCTAAAAATAGGGAAAAATCGAGTTAGTCTAAAAAGGATTTTGCCCCCTAAATCCAGGGGGACTTTTATGGTTAATGAAAGTGTTGATTTTGATAAGGAAAAAATAAGCAAAAAAACTTAAATTTATCTAACTATCAATTCTCAATTATCCATTATCAATTATTTAACGATCGCACCGAAATCAGCTAAAATACGACTGTGATTACGTAATAAACCAAGAAGATTAAGACGATTTTGTTTGATGTTGTCATCATCCGCCATTACCAAAACGCTATTTTCACCATCAAAAAAGTTACTGATGGTAGGGGCGATTTCTACTAGGGCATTAGTTAACAAATGATAATCACTATTCGCCTTTGCTTTTTGGGAAATGGGTAATAATTTCTCTAGGGAATTGTATAATTCTTGTTCTGAATTAGACTCAAATAATTCTGTTTTAATAATATTATGGGGGTCTAATTCTGTGGTATTTAAAGTTCCTTTTTTAGCTAGTTTTGTGGAACGATTTACAGTTTCGTAAATATTTGCTAAAGTACCATTATTCCTAATTCCTTGTAAAAATAAGGCACGATTTCGTATATCTAAGACACTATTTAAAGCACGTTCTTTGTATTCTTGGTCATCTTCACCTAAGACGGCATTAACTAAATCATAGTCAATATTTAATTCATCTTGTAACAAAGTTTGAATCCGTTGTAAAAAGAAATCAGTAACAATTGGCAAAGGAGATTCTTGATTATGTCCTGCTAAAAAATCGTTACAGGCTTGTTCGATTAATTGAGTTAAATTGATGCCCAAATTACCATGCCATGCAATATTAATAATACCATTAGCCGATCTTCTCAGGGCAAAAGGATCACTAGAACCCGATGGTATCATGCCTAATCCAATTATACTAACAATGGTGTCGAGGCGATCGCCCATACCCACTACTTGTCCATTAAGGGTGTGGGGCATAATATCATCAGCATTACGGGGTAAATAATGCTCAAAAATCCCCTTAGCCACGGTTGCCGACTCCCCACTAACGAGGGCATATTTTTCCCCCATAACCCCCTGTAATTCGGGAAATTCATACACCATCTGAGTAACTAAATCAGCCTTACATAGAGAAGCTGTGCTTTCAATTTCCGCCCTTTGAGTGGCATCGAGGTTTAATTGTTCGGCAATTTGTTGACTGATGGCAATGATACGATTAACTTTATCGTGCATAGTGCCTAAGTCTTCTTGGAAAGTGACGTTTTCTAGTTGGGGGAGATAGGTTTCTAAATGCTCATCACAATCGGCTTGATAGAAGAATTGAGCATCTGCCAGTCTTGCCCTAATCACCTTGGCATTACCTGTGGCGATGATGGCGGACTTTTGGGGATCTCCGTTACCGATGGTGATAAAGTAGGGTAATAATGCACCTTTTTCGTCTTTGATGGGGAAATAACGTTGATGTGTCACCATGACGGTGGTGATTACTTCGGGGGGAAGTTGCAAAAATTCTGGTTCAAAACTACCTAAAACAGCGGTAGGATATTCCACAAGGTTGGTAACCTCGGCGAGTAAGTCGGGATAAATTTCCGCTTTACCCCCTACTTTTTGGGCTATTTCTTGAATTTGTTTTTTGATAGACTCACATCTTTCATTGACATCTACTTGCACAAAGGCTTTTTCTAGGGATTTTTTATAGTCTTTGGCTGTCTCGATGGTTATTTTTTCAGGATGTAAAATACGATGCCCAGTGGAGGTTAGCCCTGCCTTAATAGTTGTGTTACCGTTAGGTAATTGGAGGGGTAATATTTGATTATCCCAAAGTGCTACTAAATGACGAATGGGGCGAGGAAAACGCAAATCGCCATCCGCCCAACGCATAAACCTTCTACCCTCTAACCCCGTTATCCATTGCGGGATTAACTGTTGTAATATTTCTGTGCTGTTTTTCCCTACAAACTTTTTATTAACAAAGATAAAATCCCCTTTAGGAGTAGATTTGATTTCCACCTCATCCATACTTACTCCTTGCTTACGGGTAAAACCTTCTAATGCTTTGGTGGGTTGCCCATCTTTGTAGGCGGCGCTGACGGGGGGGCCTTTTATTTCTTCTTCTCTGTCGGGTTGTTTTTCGCCGATGCCTTCTATTAATACGGCTAAACGTCTAGGAGTGCCATATATATTGATTTTTTCAGGTTGTAGATATTCTGATTCTAAATGATTTTTTATTTTTTCTTGCCACTGTGCGATCGCACTGTCCACAAAACTAGCGGGTAATTCTTCTGTTCCAATTTCTAAGAGAAAATCAGGCATCTTATAACAATTTACTCATAATATTATCAATCATACAATTATATAGGGAATAGGCAATGGGCAATGGTTCAAAGAATTGATAATTAATAATTGTTTCAAGCAAATTTTAAATCATAGTAAACCCCTCCGTTTTGAGAGGGGAAATGATATATTATTCAGAAAGCCAAGGTTTCATGGTGTTTTGCCAGGAGCAAAGTTCTTCTTCTTTAAACCAAAGGCTGATTTCTCTTTGGGCAGTTTCAATGGCATCTGAGCCATGGATGAGGTTTCTACCGATATTAACTCCATAATCTCCTCTAATAGTACCAGGTTCAGCACTTAAAGGATCAGTGGCACCGATAATTTTACGGGCAGAGGCGACAACCCCTTCTCCTTCCCATACCATGGCAACCACGGGGGAAGATACGATAAATTCTACTAAGCTACCAAAGAAGGGGCGCTCTTTATGGACATCGTAATGTTTTTCGGCTAATTCTTGGGATACGGCCATTAATTTTAAGCCAACGAGGGTAAATCCTTTATTTTCTAAACGTTTGATTACTTCTCCTACGAGGTTGCGTTGTACTCCGTCGGGTTTAATCATTAAAAAAGTGCGTTCCATGGTATTCTCCTAGCAATAATTTATTTTTATTTCCTAAAAAAGATTACCTTAGATGTTGCACCTTTTGATAGGTTTTATGGATTATTTTCTGCTTAGGACTTTATCCATTTACCATTATTGTAGGGATTTTTAACCAGATTAGAGTTATAGTAGCGTAAATCCCCTGTTACTTCTCGATCTATCCATGGGGGTAGTGAGATGGTTTGATTTTCTGAGCTTAGTTCTACTTCTGCTAACAATAAGCCTTGGTTATCTCCAAAAAATTCGTCTATTTCCCAAATTAGTTCTTCGATTTTAATTTTATAACGTTTTTTTTCGATTAAGGGGCGATCGCACATAATCCTTAACATTTCTTGGGCTTCAAACAAGGGAATCGGATATTCAAACTCATATCGACTCATACCGTTTGTTTTCGTCTTGAGGGTAAGAAAACCAACATTTCCTGCAACCCTTACCCGAACGGTGCTACCATTTTGAGTGTAAATATAACCTTGTTGATAAATCACCCCCTCATCAGGAGGTTGCCAAAGCTCCTTATTAACTAAAAACTTGCGTTCAATTTCAATGGACATAATTTCTCCTTGCATATTACACTAACTTTAAGTTAATATAATAAATGGCTAAAAAACGGCGGCATAGCCAAGTGGTAAGGCAGAGGTCTGCAAAACCTTCATCCCCCAGTTCGAATCTGGGTGCCGCCTTACAATTACATTCACTTCGACTCCATGTTGTTTTTATTGCTCCACGGGCTGTAATTCTGGGGTAGGAGTAGAGCAACGACTAGGATTAACCATGGGTTGATTTGGTGTCTCCCCATCATCCATCAAATCGGAAATTTCATCGGCACTAGCATCGGTAATATCAATCACCTCTACATCTTCCCCTTCTTCTACTATATCCACTTCATCAAGAAAACGATCCACCGCTAATATAGTTCTTTCTTGAATATTCCTGGTAATAGGATTACCTCCCCTCACCCTTGCAGATATATCAAATAATTGTTCCATAACCCTTTGAGGATTTTCATTTTGAGCTAGGGTTAATAGTAAGCCATCATTTCGGCAACTAATACCTACTCCTGGGCGATTCTCTGCCACACAAATCACTGGTTGATTATTGAGACGACCACTGGTAACATAGCGTAAAGCGCCACGATCTGAAAAAGTTTGAAATCTTTTGGTAATTTCTTGACATCTTCTCACAGGAGACCATCCGCCCGGAAGTTCGTTTTTCCAGACAATCAAATCAATGCGCCCTCTGGGGGTATCAACTACGGTGGTGGGGGCATCGTTTTTCATGACGCAACGATAAAGGTTACGGTTTTGGGCTTGGGCAGGGTTATGTTGACTTAAACTACCCAGACTTAATCCTGATAATATGGCTAATGCAATGAGTTGGTTTTTCATGGGTCTATGTTTTGTTTCTATTATTAATAGTAGTAGTTAAAATAATTCGGATTAATTAATTATTCTGAGGGAGAATAAACAATGTTTTCTACTTCTTGAAATATGAGTTTTAAGGGGGTGGTTTTCCCTAGTTTAATTTCATCTCCAATGTGTATTTGTTGACGATGAATATGACCACTTTTTACTTCCTCATTGTTCAAAAAAGTACCGTTAGAACTTCCTGCATCTTCTATGTAATAGGTTTCAAAATCAATATGAATAATGAAATGAACCCTAGATACAATGTCGCTATGGGGTAAATTTGATAAATCTATATCAATGGCAAAATCTTCGTTATATCTTCCACAATAAATGGCTTTTTTATCTGGGGGAAAGATAAAAGTTTTGTCGGTATCAGGGTTAGTTAAAACAAGGGTTGTTTTATTAACAGAATTGGTCACTCTTACATCAATAATGGTTCTGGGATTAGAATCGTTTTCATCGATGGCGGTGTTTAACTCTGTGGGAATATTCCAATTAGCAACGGTGGGGATGTCATCTTCGTTTTCTTCTGATGAATTGAGGAAATCATCTTTTCCATAGGGAAAAAAGTCCTCATGGTTGTTTATTTGGGTAAGGCTTTCATCTTCTGGAAATTCCATAGATGCTTTTTCTGCCATCTTAAGGCTAAAATTACTATCAATATGGGGTCGAAGAAATTCTACATCATGACCACAAAAGGTACAAAATTTGCTATCTTGTTGGTTACTGTATCCGCATTTCGGACAAATAATGGGTATCATAAACTATTGCTTATGGAATAGGGGGAGTGGGGATATTTTTATTTTAAGAAAATTTTCGTCATATTATGTTAATTATTGTTATGGGTAAATTGTTAATTTGATTATTGAGTTTGTCTCCTTTGGTTTTGATTATCCAGTCTATTTTTCTGAGGGCAAAGGAGGTCTTATTTTTGTTAGACTCTCTGATTTCAAATCTTGTTCCTGTGGGGCGATCGCCCCTTTCGTCATTTTTGTTTGACCAGTGGGAAAAATCCGTAGGATAATGTTTAGAAATTACTTGAATTAAACTATAATTAAATTGATATTCTAGGGGTAAATCCACTAAAACTTTATTGATAGTTTCTGATTTTATAATTTTATAAAATATTTCGTTAATATCTTCTGAAGTTATTTGATTACAAGGCTTTTCAAGAATAAAGCAAGTATTTATTGTATCGTTACTGATAATATTTTGACTATTATTTATGCTAAAAATAGCTTTATCTATACTAGCAGAAATCAGGGCAGTTTTTTGATGAGTATTAATATTAAATTGAGAAAAAAGAGAGTTATTAGGAGAATAGTTAATAGATTGATGGGGGCTAGAATCTTGAATGGGTTTAATTAACTCCGATAGTTCGGGATGACGAAGTAGCCCATAATCATTGACTCTGATTTTACCATCGAGGGCCATGACGGCTCCATCATGGTTAATACCAAGGGGATTAATTTCAATCATATCTAAATCTTGGTCTATAAAAAGCCGATACATTTTATTGATAATGTTAGTAACGGCGTTGATGGTTTTGCCTTGTAAGCCCATTTTTTTGGCAAGACGACGACCATAAAAGGGTGAGTATTCGTCTTTTATGGGGCAATAAACGAGGTTGTTTAATAATTCTTCGATGTTGATTCCCCCTTGCCCTGAGCCAAATATGACGGGTTTTTTGAGTTTATAATCAAGCATGATGGCCAAAAATATCTCTTTTTGGGCGTTGTAACGGCTTTCGGCCAAAATTACTTTCGGATATTCTTTTTCGATGGCGAGGCTAAAAATAGATTGACAAGCAGCGATCGCATCTATGGTATTATTAACAAACTTTACACCTCCTAATTTAGCTCTACCACTGGCCATCACTTGGGATTTTAAGACTACGGGATAGGGAATTTGGAGATTTTTTAATTCACTGGCGCTCGATAGAGGTTGAGAAGGTAATACGGGGATACCCACTTGGTTAAATAGTTTTTTGGCTTGATATTCTAGTAAATCCATTGTATTCTTTGGTGATGACCCAATTACCAATATAACCTCTGTTCGGGATAATAATTGCAATGGTATTACTT